>JACRMK010000097.1 GCA_016235055.1 Chloroflexota bacterium
GGAGTCGGCTGCCAATATGCCCCCTCATCCCCTGCCCCTTCTCCCCCGCGCGCGCGGGGGAGAAGGGGAAAAGCTAACGGGGAGGTGCGCGGCGGCGCAGCCGCCGCGCACCTCCCCTAAGAATCTCGCCCCCTCCCAACGAAGTTGGGAAGGGGTCGGAGGGAGGGCAGCGCCACTTTTTCGGCGGGCCAGCTTGCGTGACAAGCGCCTGAGGGCCAGCGCATCGCAAGCCGCATTGGAAAGTACCCGTACAAAGCCAAATTGAGAATTGCTGCTTCAAGTGGGCACGCAAGACACGACAGTCATTGAACGGTTGGGCGCCGTCTATGCCGACCTGTTCAATTGCGGCGATGGCGCTTACCACGTCCACAATATCGCGGCGCACGATCGCGGCGCGCGAGCGGCCCGCCTGTCAACCGGATGTGGGTGATGCCTTCCGCCACGGCAGCGCGCACGATGTGCACGAGTTTGGCAATCGCCAATCGGTCTCCGCCGGGCGCGCTGTGCTCGCCGGGCGCGCAGCAGGTGCAGTAAGATTGCTGCGCCCAATCCGCGAGGCGCGCAGCTAATCCACCGTGCGGCCAAAAGAATCGATCATCGGAGCCGTTCGATCAGATCCGCGACGCCAACCGCGTCATCGAGTGCAAAGCGCGGCGCGTTCGTCCGCGCTGGATAGTCGCACACGACGGCGAGCAGCTCGTGCTCGCGGCACAAGAGTGTGGTGCTGACGGCGGCACGCGAGAATTCGATTTTCGGTGCGGACTCGCGCTTGAACCCTTCGGCCAGGATCAGATCGAAGCCATCGAGCTGCGCGCCGATTTCAGCCAGCGTCAACTCGCGCGCCGTGCGCTCGAAGCGCGCGACTTCCACGGGCGACGAAACCACCACGGCATCCGCGCCCGCTTGCACAAAGCGCCATGAGTCTTTGCCCACCGTGTCGAGCGGCGTCTCGTGCACGTGATGCTTGACGACGGCGATGCGCAGCCCGCGCCGCTTCAACTCGGGCACCAGCTTCTCGATGAACGTCGTCTTGCCCACGCCCGATGGCCCGACAATCGAGATCAGCCGCGTCATGCCCCCACCGCCTCGCGCCCGGTTGGCTCGCTTGCCGGCGGGCGCTCTTCGCCGGCGACGTAGTACGCGGCGCCCGCGCACGCGCGGCACAGCGTCTCGCCGGCCTGCACCACGTCGCGCGCATCGTTGACGCCTTCGCCGCAGCGCGCGCAGGCCACACGCCGCAACGGGTGGCCGGGCAGATCAAACTCGGACAACTGCACGCGCACGGCCTGAATGTTGAACAGTTCCCGCTCCGGCATCTGCTGGTACGCAACCAACTGCGCATCATGCTTCGCCATGTCGCGCGGCGCGTAGCCGGCGGCGCGTTCCCGCGCGTCATCGAGCGCCGCCACGCGCACCGCGCGCCCCGTCTGCGTGTCCACGAACGTCGCCGCCATCTTGCCGTAATCGACGTACTTCAACGTGCGTTTGCCGAGGCTCACGCGCGCCACCGATGCCACGGCATCGGCCGCACAGCGGTCAATTTCGACGTACACGATAACCCGCTTGGGCTCCCGCTCCACATCGACATCCAGCGCGCGCAGCGCACATTGCGCCATGCGCACACCGAGCACCTGTCCCGCGCACAGATGGCCGTGTTGCAGCACCGCGTCATGCAAGAGGGTTTGAAAGTCGTGCATCCCAGCCTCCAGATCAAAGCAAAATGCCAGCCGCATGGAACAGGGGCTGGCATGAGATCCAACCATTCTCCTTTCCAAGCAGCGGGAGGCGCGCGCGTTTCCTTGCGCGCCCACGACCGCGTGATGAGCAAATCAGCCGCGACCGCGGCCCATGCCGGCGGGCACGCGGCTGCCGAACGGATTGCGCTGGCGGAAGTCACAGATTGGACACAAGTGGCTCTCGGTTGCGGAGGCGAATTTAGCTCCGCAGCGCACGCAGGCATGCAGTGCGCCTTCACAGACGACCACGGATCGCACGGTAAGCAATGCGTTCAGTGAAACACCGCGCTCCTGGCGCAGCGCCTTAGGCTCGCACACGTCGGCGCAAGCCCCGCAGGCCGTGCAGTACGCTGCGGCGAACGACACGCGAAAAGAGCGATCGGTCTGGCTGAATTGCAGTGCGCCCGTCGGACAGGCGCGGGCGCACGCGCCGCACGCGCTGCACGCGTCGTTGACCGCTACAGACCCGAAGGGCGGCGCGTCAACGTGGTGCTCCGCACGCACCGGCCCCAGACGGAGGGCGTTCAGGAGGCGTCGCCGTTCGCGCGGCGGACGCTTCGCCGCCGTTTCCGATTCGTCGCCTGCACTTAGCGCCTGGGCGAGCAGCACCTGCCCTTGCGCGGCGAACGTCCGCAGGAAATCACGGCGCGATAGCGGCGGCTGCGATGCCTGAATCACGGGGCGTACTTGCCACTCGTCACCGGCACCGTGCGGGAGCGACTCCACCGCGCCGCCCAGTGCGTGCGCCACCGCCAGCGTTTGCTCGATACCGAGTCTGGCCTTGCCGAGCGGACAATCAGCGCACGCATCGAGCCGTACGAGCAGGCGGGCACTGCTTTGCGCCAGCAGTGCGAGATAGACCGAAGCGCCTAGCGCCGCGAGGCACCCATCGAGAACGATGACGGCTTCGCTCTCATGCGGTCCCTTTGACGGCGAGGGATGACGGGCACATGCCAGCTCAAGCTGTTGCGGGCGTCCCAAACGGGATGCGCAGGTGAGCAACTGCGTCACGTCATCATGGCCGGCGAACGCGCCCAGCGGACAGAGGTGCAGACACAATCCACAATCGACACATGCAGACGCGTTGAACGCGAGCGAGCCATTGCCGGATAACGCCGTCGTAGGACACGAAGCAACGCACCGGTCGCACGTCGCGTATTTGTCGAACGCGCGCACGCACCGGCTGGCGTCGAAGGTGATTGGCGCCGTGTCGGCGGCGCCGCCGGCAACTGCGTGCGTCACGCGACGCGCTCCACGGCCGCCTGGCGGTCCAGCCACGCGCTGAGTTGGGCCAGGGTGCCGCGCGTGAGGAGCCCGACGCCGCGATAGAAATCGGTGCGGGCATGTTGCTGCACTTGCTCACACCACGTCGGCGCCCAGCGCAGCAGGTGCTCGGACATGAAAGTTCGCTGGGCCTGCAGGGCGCGCTGCACCTGGTCGAGGTCATCATGCTCCAATGCCTGCAACGACTGCTGTGCCAGGTGGGCGATGAAGGACAACTCCAGCCCGATGTGGTCGTCCGGCTCATACACGCGGCTGGCCAGTTCCAAGCCAAATTGCGCATACCACGCGCGCACCTGGAGCGTCTGCTCCTGGAACACCATTCGCTCTTCGCTGAAATATACCGACTCCCACGGCGCGGCCAGCACCGTGCCCGGTCCCATAAACAGCCGCGTGTAGTCGACGCGCAGCGTGTCCAGCGCCTCGCGGCTGATTGGCGTGCCACACTGCCGGCTCCACGCTTGCAGCCGCCGCAGGCCGGCGGCGGTCTCAGGGCCCGTGTCGCCGAGCGGATACTCCGCAAAGACGTCGTCGTCAACCAACGACTGGAGAAAACTCCCGTCGGGATACTCATACAGCAGCCTGGACAGCATTCCGCACACAAGCATCTCGGCGGTCAGGGTAGAATACCAGTCTGCCCCCGCTGCTTTATCCGTTGCACCATGGACTGACATAAGGCTCACTTCCCGGCGCCGCGCTGACGGCGTCGCCTCCACCAAGTAAACCCGAACAGCGGGGCGAGCAACAGTGACAGAACTACCGCCGAATAGGTGACAAGTGTAACCGCCTGCGCGGCGTTTATGCCGATGAGCGCCAGACCATCGCGCAGGCGCGCGCCGGGCGACGGCTCCCACACCGGCAGGGGTGGCGGTGAATACTCCGAACGCAATTGGTCGAGCACCAGCGCGTCGAACGGGATCACTGGATGGGTTGGCTCGGTCGTCAATGCAACCATCTGGCGGGCTTTTACGACCACCCGCTCTGATGTTCGCCCGAACGCGACGACGGCTTCGCCGTCCAGCACCACCAGCCAGCCCGCGTACTGTGGCGACTGTTCGTCCTGATAGGTCAACTGCTCCAGCGCGAAGTTGCCGCTGGCGACGGTGATCTGGGCGATTTCCGTTCTGATCACGAGCGGCGCCGCTGCGCTGCCCTTCCCCCACAGCCAGCCCTGCGCCAGCGCGACCGTGCTGCCGGTCAGGCTGGCTTCGCTTTCGGGGGGAATGACGATGGAGCCTTGCCCCCAGGCGACGCGGCGCGTTTCCGGGCGCGGTGCGAGCACGAGTGAAGCCGCCGCTGCCGCATTGACAACCTGAGCCTGGCTGTAGTAGCCCGGCGCGCTCGCGACCAGCGTCCGCGCATCGGGAGGAACCCCGGCCATGGCAAACTCGCCCGTATCGGGCGCCGAGCGCGCCATCGCGCCCTCCGGCTGCAGGCTGAGCCAGCCGAACGGCAGCGGTGCGCCGGCTTCATCACGCACAGCGCCGCGCTGGGTCGCCCCGCTAAGGCGTGCGAGCTTCAGGTCGACCTGCGGCGCCATATCGCCGGTGAGGTCAATGGTCCGTGCTGAGCTCGTCCAGCCGTGCTGGGCAAGCGCCGGCGCGTCGAGCGTGACGAGGTACCGGCCGATCGGTATCTCGCCAAATGCAAACGCGCCGTCCGCGCCCACGTTCACCTGATGGCTCACACCGTCAGGCCGGCGGATCGCCAGGACGGTGAGCGGCCCGTCCGGCAGCGGCAGCACACGCCCCTCAATGCGCGCCAGGCGCGCGCTGACGACCAGCGTGATGGGCGAGACGCTGCTCGCGGCTGGCGGCAATTCCAGCTCGACGGACTGGGTCCCCGCATAGCGCACACCCTGTATGACGATTGGCTCGACGCGGAACACGTACCGCACCGGACTCTGAATTGAGACCTCGACGGGGACCTGCGCGACGCCATTCGCATCGGTCGCCGCGCTGGCATGGCGCGCGCGCCACAGGTACATGCGCGTAGACGCGCTGACGGGCACGCCGCTTGCACGCTGGTCTGGCTGACCTTCGATGATGACTTTTACGGGGACGGTCACGATGGTCGAACGGTCCACCACGATGTGGCGCTCCATACGGGCCTGCTGACCATCCGGCAACGTCGCGGTGAGGGCCACGGTCACGGCGCCATTTGGCAGGTCAATCGGCGCGCGATAATGGCACTCGTCGCAGCGCGAGACGATCTCCACCGGTCCGAAGTCGCCGTGCGCGCCGGCGGGGTTGACGGTGGCGTTCACCAGGAACGTGCCGTCGGCGTCCGGCGTCAGCGTGAGCGTGTTGTGCAGTTGCGCGCCCTGCAGGACGTCAACGCGCACGCTGACCGCGCGCGGGTCGGCGGCGCCCGCCACCCATCCGTCGATCTTGATGCTGTATACTACCGAGGAAGGGCCGGCGTAGTACGTTTCGCCTTCCATCGGGCGGATCAACCCGACGCGCAGACCGCCTCCCTGCGCGTGCGCCGTTAGCGCGCCGCAGCACCACAGCAACAAACACAAGAGCAATGCGATTCGCGCGCGAGTACTGATTCCAGACGCGGTCGGTAGCCGCGGGGGTGCTCCGAAATCACCAACGCGAGGCACACCCGCGGTGCGCTCGCGGCTCATCGCGCCGCTCCGCCCTGCACCGACAGTTTCCATGGGTTGCCCGCAAAGTGACAACGCGCGCAATCGACCGCCTTCTGAACATTGTGCGACTGGTATGCCGCGCGGGTCTTTCGCCCCAGCAGTTCGGTGGTGCGGAACGTCGCCCAGGCGCCTCCCTCGGCGGCCGGGCCGACCTCCATCTTCGCCGCGTCGTGGCAGGCGACGCAGTTGACCTTCGCGTGCGCGCTGTCGTGGCCGCGTATCGTGCCCGGCATCGCGTCGTGACAGCCGCTCGCCGTGCAGTTCGCAACGGTCGAATGGGCGTCATGGCAGTCGGTACACGCGAAGGTCCGGTGCGCCTGCGTGCCGATGTCGCGCGCGTGCCGGATGGTCGCCGTGTCGGTGTGGCACTTCGCGCACAGGTCTGTGCTGCTGGCTACCGTCTCGTGGTAACCGGTGCGCGTGTCGAGCCATGTCGGCGTCCCGCTGGCGACGCCGTTCGTCACGCGGTGGCACACCTCGCAGCCGATGTTCTTCCAGGCCTCCTTCGCGACCGGCGGGTTGCCCTTGGCGATGCGCAACTGCGGGTCGAACGCGAATTTGCAGGAGACGCAGTTCGGCGCGGCATCAACCACCGCGGCCGGGTCCCAGTTGAGCGGAGAATGGCAGCGCGCGCAGTATGTGTTAGGGCCTTTGCCCTCATCGTAGGTGTTGGCGTGCGGGCTTCCTTGCCACGCCTCCCGTGCAAGAGTCTGTTCTTTCGCGGGCGTTGGAGTCGCGGGCACGGGCGACGGCTGTGCGGCGGGACGCGCCGTCGGCTGGCACGCGCTCCCCGTGATGAGGAGACACACCAGGGCGAGAGCGAGACAGCATACCGCGATCGGTCTAGCGTGTATGGCGTTCATTGGCCACCGCCCTTCGGTGCCGCCGTCACGTTGGGATCGGGGTTGCGCTCGAACTTCCGGCACCAGGTTAGCGCCGCGCCGTCGGGATGACAAACCGTGCAACTGGTGCTGTCCGCAACGGGCGCGACCGATTCGTTCGCCGGGTGATGACAGCGCTCGCACCGCACCGCCAGCGTAATGTCATGCGAGGTCCAGGATGTCAGCGCATGTGCGAAGCGCAGCGTGATCACCTCGCCATAGTGCTTCGAATCGGGATCGGTCTCATGCCAGATGCTCAGCCCGCCCGCGTCGTGGCAGGCGCTGCAGTTCACCTGCCGGTGGCGCGCATGGTCTGCCACGCCCTTGCCCTTGCTCGGATCGTGACAATCGGTGCACTTCACCGCCTGATCGCCGTGCGAGCCGTGACAGCGCACGCACGACCAACCTCGGTGCGCCGGCGACGCGGCCTGCTCGTCCATCACTTGAAAACCGTGCTGCCCTTCGTGGCACTCCGCGCACAACTCGCTCGTGGTGGCCATCGGGAGGTACTGCTCGCGTGCCTGATCCCAGAAGGCGATCGTCGTCTCAAACGAGTCGCCGGCGGGCTTGTGGCAGATCGCGCAGCCAATTTGCTTCCAATCGGATTCGGCGACCGCCGTGCCGCCGGTCAGTTCGGGGCGGGGAGCGCCCGGCGTGCGTTTGCACGCACCGCAGTTAAGCGCCTGTGCCTGCGTCGCCGCCGAGCCCACCGGGTCCCAGTTGAGCGGCGACTTGCAGCGCGCGCAGGTTGTGTTCGCGCCCATGCCCTTGTCAAACGTCTCGGCGTGCGCGCTGTGCTGCCACTGAACGCGCGCGTGCGCCAGTTCGGCGGCGGTTGCGATGCGGGTTGGGGGCGTGGGCGCCGGTGTCGACTGCGCGGCGGGTGCGCGCAGCGGGGTTGCGCTGTGTGCCGGGCTACCCCACGCCACCAGCGCGCCGATTAGCAGCGCCCCGACCAGCAGGTAGGGCCTTCCCAAAGTCAATACTTCCCCCACCCTAACCCTCCCCCGCGACGCAAATGCGGCGTCGCAGGAGAGGGGATTTGCTCCTTCCCCTGTTCGCTGTTGTTGCGAACGGGGGAAGGTTGGGATGGGGGTAGCCCGGGGCAGGACTTTGGAAAAGCCCTTGACCAGCAGGCAGGGGTACTTGCCGCACATGGATGTGACCTCGCCGGGGTCCACTCGGCGAGCGGACCCCGGCTGACCCAAGGAGGGGGCAGAACGCTAGATACCAATCCGGAGGTGGGTCGCGTAGAAGATGAAGCGACCGAGCCCCTCGGACACCAACACCAGCGCGAATGCGGCGTAAGTCAGATAGCCCAACACCTTCTCGCGCCCGGGGCTGAGCGCATTCTGATAGAGAAACACGCCTAGCACGCCCGCGCCGATAAAGACCAGTGCGAGACGCAACGCGAGGATCAGCCCGAACTCGCCATACATCAGCGCGGCGCTGTCGCCCGCCACGCCGCCGGCCGCCGCGAGATAGGCCACCTGGAGCGGCACCACCAGCAACTCGATGCCGACCAGGACAACAGCCGCCACGGCGATCCAGCGCACCGCGGCGCGCATCAAACCGCACTGCGCGTCCGCGCAGCCGGGATACTTGCGCTGGATGTAGGCATAGTTCGCGACGAATGCCGCGCCCATCGCCAGCACGCCCAGCAGCAGCGTGGTCACGAAGAACGAAATTGGCGTCGCCCACGTGTTCCACGCCGGCTGTGTGCCCAGCATATACACGGACGCCATGCTGTACACCAGCACCAAGCCGATCAGCGCCGCCAGCCAGGCCAGCAGGTTGCGCATGGCAAACGATCCGATCTTGCGCCACTGCGCGATCGCGAACGCGCCGCCCACGACGGCGAACAACGCGCCGAACAGGATCTCGCGGCTCAACCACGACGAGCCGACGTTCGCCACCGCGCGGTAGGCGTTCAGCGGGTTGCCGAGGTGCAGCAGCGAGACGAGCAGGCCGAGCACCATCACCGGTCCGATCGCGAGCAGCGCGCGGTCGCTCAGACGGTCGGCTTCCTCGCTGCCCGCCTTGCGCTGCGCCAGAAAATGCACAATACCCAGCACCACGAACGCGCCCACCGACATCTGCGCGAGGATGGTGAACGAGATCAGCGCCCATTCACGTACGTTCATCTCACACCTCCTCAGGCAGGTTCAGGATTTTGCCCGTGCCCTTGCCGCTCGCCTGCGAATGCTTGTGCGGGGTGATGACGACGGCGGGGCCGGTGTACTTCGCCTCGGGCAGCGGTTCGATGGAATCGACATGGCCATACTTGGCGCGCAATTGCTCGATGTCGCCGAATTCGATCGCGCGCATGACGCACGCATCGACGCAGACGGGGTTCTTCCCCTGCGCGACGAGGTCGTCACAGCCCGTGCACTTCGTCATGACGGCGCGCGCCTGGTCGTACGCCGGCGCGCCATACGGGCACGCCCATTCACAGTAACGGCAGCCGATGCACTGCTCCTGGTTGATCAGCACCAGGCCGTTGTCCTTCTTGCTGATCGCCGCCGCCGGGCAAACCTCGGCACAGAGCGGGTTGACGCAATGGTAGCAGGCGCTCGAGATCGAGTACACAAACACGTTGTTTGGCAGCATCAAACCGGCGTTCTGCGGGTCGGGGACCCAACTGCCGCCGCCATAGCTCACCACGCGCCGCCAGCGCATGGCGGCGGACAGGTTGTTCTTGTCCTGGCACGCCACCTGGCAGGCTTTGCACGCAGTGCAAGCGCTTGCGTTGAAATAGAAACCGAGTTGCTTGGCCATGGGTTCACGCCTCCTTCACGGGGATGCGCTGGGGCCAGGTGTAGTCCGGGTCGAGCGGCTTGCCGTCCCACTTCTTGACCTCGACGATGCACGAGTTCCAGCCGGACGTGCCTTGCCCGGTCGGAACCGCACCGGAGATGATGTTGTCGGCGCCCGCCTTGTCGATGCCGGTGGCCTCGTCCATCTCCACCCACGCGCCGTGGAACAGGTCCACCGTGCCGGGCAGAATGCGGTCCGTGAGAACGACGGGGCGCAGCACCTTGCCGTGCTTGCTCGTGATCAGCACCGTGTCGCCGAACTTGATGCCGCGCGCTTCGGCATCGATCGGGTTCATCAGGAACTCGTTCGGGAACGCGCGCCGCAGGTGCGGCACGTTGTCGAAGACGGAGTGCGCGCGCCGCAGATAGTGTGTGTTGTGCAGTTGCAGCGGGTAGTCGCCCTTGACCTTGGCCTTGAAGTCCTTGAAGGTAGCTTCGTAGCCTTCATCGGACGGGTTGTACGTCGGGATCGGGCGGTACTCCTCCCAGCCGAACGCCTTGAGCTTGTCGGCCAGCGCCTGGCTGTGGATCTCGAACTTGCCGGTTGCCGTCGCCAGCTTGTTCTTGACCGGGTCGTCGCGGAACTCCTTGAACGCGACATACTCGTAGTTGTCGCCTGCCTTGCGCGGCACCTGATAGACGCCGCGCTCCATGAACTCTTGCAGACCGACCTTGCCGCTCTGCGCTTTAATCGCCACGCCGGCTTCCGCCATTGACGTCACGTCCTGCGGGGTGATCGTGACCAGCGGCTCATAACCACCCTGCGAGTTGGGCGTGTCGATCTTCTTGATCGTCGCGCCGGCGATCTGGCTGTAGACCTGCTGCAGGTTCGAGACCGGGTCGATCTGTTTCGCATCCAGGCCCAGCCGCTTGCCGACCTCGACGGCGATCCAGGAATCATCCTTCGCTTCGAACAGAGGCTTGGTCACCTGGCTCGCCCAGATCAGGATTTCGCGGTTGCCGGTGAGGACTGAGCCATCGCGCTCCCAGGCGGTGGTCACGGGTAGCACGACGTCCGAGTAGCGCGCGTTGGTCGTCAGGATCTGCGCGTGGCTGACGACAAACTCGACCTTGCGGTGCGCGGCCAGCCCCTTGCTCATCCCGTCGCGCGTCTGCAGGACCGCGCCGCCGCCGTGATAGATCGCCTGCAGATTGATCTCGCGGACGTCTTTGTAACCGGCGGTGTACTTGCCGTTCAGGATCGCATCCCACATCTCGTTGTCGTTGATGCTGTCCTTCACCGGATTGGCGATTGACGTCACACCGCTGGAGCCGGGCTGTACCAGCGCCGGGCCGCCGTTGCCGTAGCGGCTGTGATAGTATCCGCCGCTGGTCATGCTGCCCGAGCGCCCGATGTGCCCGGTCATGGCGCCAAACGTCATGAACATCTGGGGCCATGAATCCGAGCGGCGCACGCGCGCCGGGGCGTTGGCCGAGGCGATCGTCACGTCGCGTGTGGTCGCGATCTCCAATGCCAGCGAGCGGATGCGATTGGGCGGCACGCCGCAGATGTCTGACGCCCATTGCGGCGTTTTCGCCGGGTAGTTCTTGTGGCCCGCGGCGGCCGGCTTGCCGGTCTCGTCGAGACCGAGCACGTAGTCGCGGAAGTTCTCGTTGGGGTCCGCGCCCGTCGGCATATGCTGGCGGTCGAAGCCGACCGTACAGTTGTTGAGGAACTCCCAGTCGATCAGCTTGTTGGTCTTCGGGTCGTCCTCGGTGATCAGCACATACGCCATGCCGAGCATCATCGCATGGTCGGTGGTGGGACGGATGGGGATCCATTCGTCGCCCAGGATGCGGATCGAGTCGTTGTAGTAGGGATCGATGAAGATGAAGCGCGTGCCGCCCAGCTTGGCTTGCAGCGTGTTCCAGGTGTAGCTGCCGCCGCTGCTCCAGATCGGGTTCGAGCCCCACGCCACAAACAGCTCGCTCTTCCGCAGTTCATAGCGGTCGTTCATGCCGCCCGAACTGGGCATGCCAATGGCGGGTCCGGTCGTCGTCCACGTGCCGAGCGAGGTCGTGCCCCAGTGCCCCGTGTAGCCGCCGAATAGGCTCAACGCGCGCTGGATCTCCGACCCGCCGCTCACAAAAACAGAGCGGTTGCCGTACTTGTCCTTGATACGCTTCAGCTCGCTGGAGACGATGTTGAGCGCCTCGTCCCACGAGATGCGCACCCACTCGTCGCGCCCGCGCAGCGATTTGTCGCCGCCGCCCGGCGCCCAGTTCTTGCGCTTCATCGGGTACTTGATGCGGTCTGCGCCAAAGACCTGGTAGCGCTGGGCGTGACCGCGGGCGCACGCGCGCTGCTGCGGATAGTCCGTGCTGTCGGGATGCGTGTCGTCGGTCTTCTGCCGCACGAACACGCCGTCCTTCATCAGCGCGTAGTTGACGCAGCGCCCGCCGCAGTTGTGCCAGCACGCCGCCAGCACCCACTTCTCCTGTCCGGCGGTGGGTGCGGCGGCCGACGCGGTTGTGGCGGGCTGCAATCCAAGCTTCAACCCGCTCGCGACCAACGCGGCCGTGCCGCCCAGCGCCGCGCTCCACTTCAAGAAGCGGCGGCGGCTGAGGACCGTGTTGGTCAGGGATTGGGTGAGGAATGGGTTGTCACTCATAGCATATTCCTCCGTTATGGGACTGCCTGCAGGTGAGGGTTCCCGGTTGAGGCGCAGGGCAGGCATCGCCCTGCGTGCAGTTGATGACCGTCAGCATGCGTAGGCTGTCTGCTCGAAGAGTTGACATACAAACACATGTCCACAGGGGAAGAATACAGCGTGCACGGCACGCGCGCATCTACCGGGTGGGTGATTGAGCATCACCCGGATGGGTGATCTTGAAGGAACAGGCAGCGAGGTTGCGTGAACTGCTCAGGCTTCCGTCGGGGGAGGCGAGACGATGCCGCGACGCACGGCGAACGCGGCCGCCTGCGTGCGGTTGTGCAGTTGCAGTTTATTCAGAATATTGCGCAGGTGCACCTTGATGGTATTCACCGACACGCACAACTGCTCGGCAATCTGCAGATTGCTGGCGCCCTGCGCAACGAGCCGCAGCACGTCAGTCTCGCGCTCGGTGAGCGCCTCTTCGCCTGCGTCGGCATGGAACGTGTGACTGGCAACCGCTTTCAGCAAGCGGGCGGCCATCGCGCGGGTCAATGCGGCATCGCCGTGCGCTACGCTCTCGAGCAGATCGAACAACTCCGAAGCGTCGAGGGACTTGAGCAGATAGCCTGCCGCGCCGAGCTGCACCGCTTCATACAGGTGCTCGCTCAGCTCGGAGGCGGTGAGCATGACGATAGCCGTCGAGGGCAGGAACTCGTGAATCTGGTGCGCCGCGGCGAGCCCATCACCGTCGGGCATCATGATGTCCAACAGGATCACGTCAGGGTGCAAGGTCCGCGCGCACTCGACGGCCTCACGCCCGCTGGCCGCCTCGCCGACGACGCGCGCCAACTCAGGACGCGTGTGGAGCAACCCGATCAGCCCCTGGCGGAACAGCCGGTGATCGTCGGCGACCAGAACTCTGAGGGGAAGCATAGGGACCTACCTTTCCATGAGCGGCAGCCAGACGTCGACGCACGTGCCGTGATTGGGCTGCGAGGTGACCTGCAGGGCGCCGTTGACGCTCAAGGCGCGCTCGTGCATGGTCTGCAAGCCAAAGTGCCCGTGTTCGCTGTTCCCGCCAAAGCCAACCCCATCGTCGCGCACCGCCACATGCAAGCGATCAAGACCAACTGACAGGTTCACGGAGACTCGCCGCGCGCGGGCGTGCTTGCGGACGTTGGTCAGCGCCTCTTGCACGATGCGCACCAGTTGCGCCTCGGCAAGCGGAGAGAGGTGCGGGGCATCGGGCAGGTCATGCACCAGCCGCGCGTCCAGCGCGGTCTGCACGCTGAACTCGTCTATGTAGGCTTGCAGTGCGGGAATGAGTCCGACGTCGCCCGCCAGCGTGGTGCGCAGGCTCAGGATGCCTTCGCGCGTGTCGGCTTGTGCTTCCTTGATGCGCTGGCGCGCCCCCACGAGGTGCGGTAGGACGTCCTGCGCGTGTCCCTGTCGCACCAACGCCTCAAGCGTCTGCATTTCCAGGCTCAGGTAACCGAGGACTTGCGCCACCCCATCGTGCAACTCGCGCGCGATGCGCGCGCGCTCCTCGATCACCGCGAGCGATTGCATCCGCGACGCCATCAGGGCATGTTCCAGCGCGATCACGCTCTGGTCGGCCAGGCGTTCGAGCCCTTGCTGATCGGCATCCGTGAAAATACTGGACGTGTAACGCTCAACCCAGAGACCGCCCCAGACGCGTTCGTCGAGTTGCAACGGTACAATGATCGCCGACTGAATCGCCTGCTGGCTGATTGGACAGCGCCAGACCGGCTGATTGCCATCCATCGCCTGCGGATAGCGCGCGGTGCGCCGCGCCCGAATCGCATCATCGATATGCGGGTCCTGCGCCAGTCCCATGTTCTTGCTGAGGCGGGCGCCTGCGTCTGTCGCATAGCACTTCAATTCCAATTGTTCACCGGCGGAATCCCAGAGTGCGAGCGCGGCCAGGTCGGTTGCAAGCAGTCGCCGCGCGCCTGCGACGATGGCGCTGAGCACGTCATCCACATTGTCGAGGTTGGCGATTTTCCGGCTGATGCTAACCAGGCTGTCGGTCCACTCTTCGGCAGACTGCCGCGCCTCGGACTGCACGCGCAACGCTTCCTGCTGGGCCTGTGCGCGCTCCGCATTCAGCCGCGTGATGCGCCGCTCGCGCTCCGCCTCGAACACACCCAACGCGCCCACGACGAAAAATGCGACCGCCAGCGCGGACAGCGCGCGCCAGACCTGAACGGGCGTGCCCGTTAGCGCCAGTACGCGGTCGTAGTTGAGCCACGGCGCCAGGCCGTATGGCGCGGACGGGACAATCAATCCGGCGACCAGCGCGTTGAAGGCAAATCCAAGCGCGGCACCCAACAGCCAGTAGCCTGCTCGCGCATACCCGCTGGACAGCAGGCTGCGCCACTGCCGCACAAAACCAAACGACGCGAGCAGCGAGCCCGGTAGATAGAGCAGATAGCGCGACCAGACATCGGCCGCGGTTTCAATGACGGGATCCGTGAGCGCGACGACGATACCATAGGTGACGAGCAACGCACCCGGCACGAGCAGCACGGGGGGAATGAGCGTCAGCCATTCGGGCAGGGGTCCGGCCTCCCCGACCAGGCCGATGCCGAAACGAACGAGCAGCAGCGCCGACAGGGGCAGCATGATCGTTCGCGTGGCTTGCAGAATGCCATGCAGAGGCTCCGGGGGGTTGAGCAGCATGAACATGTCGGACCATTCGACGATACTGTGCGCAAGACCAAATGCGGCCAGCCAGCGGAGGTGATGACCGAACGCAAGCGCACTGGCGCGTCGCGACTCCAGCGCGACGGCCAGCCCCATCGCGAAGAACGCCAACCCGTATAAGAAGAATACATGGACCAGCATCGCCGTGGCTCGATACTCAATTGGGCCCGCAGCATACCACCGGCACACCGCAGAGCAGGTGATATACTCAGCGCCGCACAGAAACGCCCCTTCTATTTTATCCGGCACCGGGCACGTTGCGCAGGGGCAATTGTCCTATCGTTTGTGGTATTAGCATCAGGTCTGTCCATGACAATTAGAAACCCACAGCGCGACAATTAGAAATGCCCGTGCCACTGTTCCGTGGCGGTGGGGGTTGTGCGGCACAGCAAGCCGTCATGTTTGAACCGCTTTCGAACGTATGGAAGGCGGCAATCGGACTGGTTATCTCAGTCAGCTAGCCTGGATTCCCAAGGAGAATCCTCACACCGTGCGATTGGCCCCTTCTGTGTCTTGACGAACCCATCCACCTTAGTGTTTCGTCAATCTCTGTTTGCTTCGCCCACGCGAACGGTGGTAAACTAGCGTCATACTGGGCAGGCGAGCATCACGCAAGGAGCGCATTATGGACACGCGAACGAAACGTATGGCGCTGGTGGCCGCACTCATGCTCTTGGTTGCGGCGCTGCTCTTCGGCACCAGCGCGCCGACGCTGGCGCAGTCCGGCAGCGGCTACGATCTGACGTGGAACGTGATCGGCGGCGGTGGCGCGACGTTCAGCACCGGCGGCGGCTATTCGCTCGGCGGCACGATCGGCCAGCCCGGCGCGGGCGCCATGTCCGGCGGGACATACACCCTGTCCAGCGGGTTCTGGAGCGGTGTGACGAACTGGCTGAATACCTATCTGCCGGTCATCCGGCGGTAGTCAAAGGCATAGTATCCAACTCACAGAGGCGAGTCCTGCGGATTCGCCTTTTTGTTATCCGGTTGACACGGAGCGAACGACGATGCAGGAACTACGCAACAAAGTGGCGGTCATTACCGGCGGCGCCAGTGGCATCGGCCGCGCATTGGCCGACCGGGCGCTGGAAGAGGGTATGCGCATCGTGCTGGCCGACGTGGAGTTAGGCGCGCTCGACCGCGCCGCGGGCGAACTGAAAAATGCCGGCGCCGATCTGCTCGCCGTTCGCTGCGACGTGTCGCAGGCCGAGGCGGTGGACGATCTGTCCAAGCGCACGCTCGACCGCTTTGGCGCGGTGCACCTGCTGTTCAACAACGCCGGGGTCGGCTCCGGTGGGCCGATCTGGGAACAGTCGCTGGACGATTGGAAATGGGTGCTCGGCGTCAACCTGATGGGCGTCGTGCACGGCATCCATGCGTTCGTGCCGATCATGCTGGCGCAGAACGAGCCGTCCCATATCGTCAACACCGCATCGATGGCCGGCCTGGTCACGTCGCCCGGTATGGGCGCCTACAATGTCAGCAAGCACGGCGTCGTCACGCTCTCGGAGACGCTGTCGCTCGAACTGGCGGAGCGCAACGCGCCGATCAAGGTTTCGGTGCTCTGCCCCGGCTGGATCAACACGCGGATCGCGGAAGCCGACCGCAACCGGCCCGGCGGCCCGTCTGGGGATGACCGCAGCCGTATGAACGCGGCAATTCGCCAGGCGATCGCGCACGGCCTGCCCGCCGCGCAGGTCGCCGACCTGGTTTTTGCCGCCGTGCGCTCCGGCAAGTTTTACATACTGACACACCCAAACTGGAAGCCGCTGATTCGCCAGCGCATGCAGGCGATCCTGGACGAGAGCGACCCGGCGAACGGGATGGGGCGAACGGGACGATAGAAGAAAATCCCAACGTCCAAACACCAAAGTCACCAGCCCGAAACCCGAAACCTGACACCCGAAACCCAGAATAGCGGAGGATAGTATGCAAGGCTTGAGCGAGCAGGACGCGAAGCTGTTTGCGAAGTTGTCGTCGGTGCCGACCGATTCGATCTGGACGGAACTCGATGCGCTCGGCTACCCGAACATGTTCATCGAAGGCGTCCGGCCGGTGCACCGCGACCCGGACCGGCGGCTCGTCGGTCGCGCGGTGACGCTCCGCTACCTGCCGGTGCGCAAAGACATGAGCGAGTACGCGACCGCCAGTGGCGGGCCCATGCTCAACACCCGCGCTGCGGAGGAAGCGCGGCCCGGCGACGTGATGGTGGTCGATGCCGGCGGCGAGAGCGGGGCTGGTTTCATCGGTGACGTGATCGTGACGCGCTTCGTGCTGCGCGGCGGAGCGGGTCTGGTCGTGGATGGCGCAGTGCGCGATTTGCCAGCGCTGCGCGAACTTGACCTTGCGCTTTACACGCGTCATGTGCATGCGGCGGCGACCTGGCGGCGCATTGTCGGCGTGGACTACAACGTCCCGGTGCGCTGCGGCGGCGTGACGGTCCTGCCGGGCGACATCCTCGTCGGTGATGGCATGGGCGTGATCGTAATCCCGCCGGCGATCGCCGACCTGGTCGTGGACAAGACGATTGGGCGCGAGGACAAGGAGACGTTCATCCGCAACAGGCTGCTGAACGGCGCGTCGATCTACGGCATCTATCCGCCCAACGAGCAGACTACCCGCGAGTACGAGGAATACAAGCAGCAGCGCGGCGCGTAACCAAACCGTCAAACACAAAGACACCAGGTCCCAAAGAAGATTTCGCTATGGACCTGGTGTCTTTGTGACTTTGTGTTGAAGTATTGTTCAGCGCGGCAGCAGCGCGAGGAACAGGCCGTACACGATCGCCTGGTAAATCAGCGTGACGATCACGCCGATCAGGCTGGCGGGGAACTGCAGATTGAAGATCCCTTCGGTCAGCTTGATGACCGCCATGCCGCTGATCGCGACGGCCGGGATCAGCGCCGGCACGAATAGCAGCCACGGGCAGCCCATGGCGACTAGCACAGTGAGGCCGAAGGCGACGCCCCAGCGTGGTAGCTGAGTCAGCGGGTAAAGGCGCAGCGCCTCGTCGAAGCTGACCCGGCGTGGGTAGTTCTCGCTGATGGCGAAGATGAACGCCGCCGCGAACGGCCATTCGAGCATGGCGGCGATCGGCACGATCAGCGCTCCCCACGGAACCTGCAAGTGGATCAGCGCAGCCACCAGCAGCGGCAGCGCCAGCGACACGGAGGCCGAGATCATCTGCAGCGTTGCCTCGCGGCGCGTCAGCGGGTTCGGCTCGATGCGCGCCGCCTCCCAGACCACTTTGAACGGCCGCGTCAGCATCTCCAGTTGCGGCGTCGGCTTCTCCTCGCTGTAGCGCGCCTGCAGGTGCTCTTCGCCGAAGTTCTGCCGCAGGTTTTGGAAGACGCGGCCCGCAATCTCGTCGAAGCCGGTCAGGTCGGACGTGAGCATGAAGCCGGACCACGAGCGGCGGCCGAGCAGGAGCAGTCCGAGCAGGTTCTGCAGCGGCAGCCCCTGTTTGGCATCCACCCAGATGAGGAATCGCTCGTTTGGCATCTCGACCGAGTGGACACCGGTGATGCCCTTGTCTGCGATGAACCGCTTGCCCAGCCACGTCCGCGCCCACAGCCCGTTTTCCGCAATGGTAATCGCCGGCGCGAGGTACGCGATCATGCGCGCCAGGATCAGCGCGACGAGCAGCCCCAGGTGCGCTGTCAGCAGCGTCCGGGCGATGAACGGATCCGGGACCGGCTGCAGGAACGGCAGGGGCGAGTTCGCCGGCAGGACGTCCACGGTCCGGTCGAGTACGATACGATAGATGACGCTGAGCAGCGCCATCACGTACTCGATCAGGTTGAAGACGAGTACCAGCACAGATACCATGCGCACGATGCGCCGCGGGCGCGCGGGATACTCGTAGGTGTAGTCGACGTTCATACCGGAAGGATACGTCAGATTCCCGTTAATGCGAATGGCCTATTGCGCCTATTGCGCAAGCGACTCGCTGCCCCGTGAAACGGTAAAGTGGTCGAGGTCGTTGGCTACCACCGTGTTCGGAAAGATCGCCTGCGCCTCTTCCTCAACTTGTCTTGCATGGTATCGGCGGGAGAGGTGGTTCAGAAATAGCCGCCGCACGCCGGCCTCGCGTGCCAGCGTCGCCGCCTGCGCCGCCGTCAGGTGCCCGTAACGGGTCGCCTCGTCCTGCTCGCTCTGCAGGAAGGTCGCCTCGATCACCAGGGCGTCGGCGTTGCGCGCGTGCGGCAGCACTTCGTCCGTGCGTGCCACGTCGCCGACCCATACCAGCTTGATGCCGGGGATCAGGTCGCCCAGCACCTCGTCGGGTTCGATGACCTGCCCGTTGGCCAGCGTAATGCGCTCGCCGGCCACTAACCGCTTGCGCTCCGGCCCGAATGGCACGCCGAGCGCATCGGCTTTATCGGCCAGGAACGGCCGCCGGCTTTTCTCCTCGAACTCGTACGCGAAGCAGTCCGGGCCGCGATGCGTCACCGGGAAGGCGCGCACCGCGTAGTACGGGCTGTCGTGAATGCTGCCGTCCTGAATCTCGATGTACTGCAGGTCGACGCGGATATCCACGGTGCGCAGCACTACGTTCATCAGATCGCGCACACGCCGCACCGCCCAACGCCCACCGATGATCTGCATCTGCTCGACCGCTTCCCAGCGCGCAAAGGTGGACACGATGCCGCCGAGGCCGAGAATGTGATCCAGGTGGCCGTGGGTCAGCAGCACGGCGTTCAGGCGGCGGAAGCCAAGCCCGCTGCGCAGCAACTGCCGCTGCGTGCCCTCGCCGCAGTCGATCATCCAGCGCTCGCCGCGCTGGATAACCATGCCTGAGCTTAGGCCGCGCTCGACAGACGGCGCGGAAGCGGATGTACCCAGGAAGACGATTTCGAACATGACAGGTGGCAGATGATCCGATCGGTCGTTGTGCAGACATTGTAGCCGGATTCGCCAAATCTGCAACCGGCCCATCTCAAGTCAGCAATTCTCAATTTGGCTTTGTACGGGTACTTTCCAATGCCGCTTGCGATGCGCTGGCCCTCAGGCGCTTGTCACGCAAGCTGGCCCGCCGAAAAAGTGGCGCTGCCCTCCCCAAGAACGATTCCCCTTCTCCCCCGCAACGCGGGGGAGAAGGGGCAGGGGATGAGGGGGCATATTGGCAGCCAACTCCAAAATGAGAATTGCTGTCTCAAGTTCAATCCGCGGTACGTGTTTACTGGGTAGTTGTCATGAGTGCGTAACAGCAGTACTCAGCATGGGCGTTGATCGATTGGTTGACCCGCTCAACCGCATGGGATGACGCCACAGGCAGACTCGCTCACATACATCAACCCCACCCCCGACCCCTCCC
>JACRMK010000098.1 GCA_016235055.1 Chloroflexota bacterium
ACATGCACAAGCGCATCCACTCCGCCTTGGGTTACCTAACGCCGGCAGAGTTCGAGAGCCAGTGGCGAACGCAACAAGCTGCGGCCTGAAGGTTCCGTTTCAACCGCCGTTTTTGTGTCCAGTTTTTGGGGGTCACTACAAGACCTCTTGCAGAACCCGCAGCATGTTACCGAGGGTCTGCACGCAGCCCAGGCGGAATCAGAATCCCGCAATGGGCCACTGCGGGAGCGCTTGGCGATCATCGAATCGCAATTGAGCGACTCCGAGGCTCAATTGGCCAAGTTGCTAGATTTGTACCTGAACGGTGAGTTCGCGAAAGAGCTATTGACTGAGCGCAAACTGCGACTTGAGAAAGCCGTAGCGGATCTGAAACGTGAGCACGCGGATGCCGCCGCCCAGATGCAAACGGTAGCTATCACGGATGAACAGGTGGAATCGCTGAAAGCGTTCTGCGAGGAAGTTCGTGTAGGACTTGATAACGCGACCTTCGAAGACAAGCGTCGATATTTTGACCTCATGGACGTGCGTGGTAAACTCGCCATCGAAAACAACGAGAAAGTGGTGTATGTCTCATGCAAGATCGGAAAGCAACGTGTGTCGCTTTTAGCAACATCGCCCTCATCAAGTACTGGGGCAATCGCAACGACACCCTGCGGCTGCCGATGACGAACTCGATCGGGTTCGCGCTCGACAGTGTATACACCACGACGACGGTCGAATTTGCGGACGGACAGCCTGCCGACGAGATTGAGATCGACGGCGGCGCGGTCAGCGGCGCGGCCCGGGAGCGCACCATCCACCACCTCGACCTGCTGCGCAGGTTGGCCGGCTCGGCGGCGCGCGCGCGCGTGGTCTCGCGCAACAACTTCCCGATGGGCGCCGGCATCGCGTCGTCGGCGTCGGGTTTCGCCGCGCTGACCTGCGCCGCCGCATGGGCGCTGGGACTCGATCTGCCGGAACGCGAGTTGAGCCGGCTGGCGCGGCGCGGCTCCGGTTCGGCGGCGCGCTCCGTGCCGGGCGGATTTGTCGAGTGGTACGCCGCCGACACGGATGCCGGCTCGTTCGCCGAGACGATCGCGCCGCCGGAACACTGGCCGTTGCGCTTTGCGGTGGCCGTGGTTTCGCACGGCGAGAAGCCGGTGGGATCGACCGAAGGGCACCGGTTGGCGCACACCAGCCCGCTGTATGCTGCGCGGCTCGTGCAGGTTGAAGAGGACATCCCGCAGATGCGGGAATCGCTCATGCAGCGCGCCTTTCATGCGGTCGGCTCGATCGCCGAAGCCGACTGCCTGTCGATGCATGCGGTCATGCTGACATCCGCGCCGTCGCTGCTGTACTGGACGCCCGAGACGGTCGCCGTCATGCACGCGGTGCGCGCATGGCGGGCCGGCGGGCTGGAATGCTACTTCACGATCGATGCCGGCCCCAATGTGATTGTGATAACCACCGAACAATCGGCTGCGGAGACGGCACAGCGCCTGCATGTATTGCCCGGCGTGCACACGGTGCTCACCGCCGGCGTTGGCGGCGCCGCCCGCCGCGCGGCGGAGTCCCTGTTTTGATGCCGTCCGCAACGGCAACCTGTTGAGCGCGGCCGGTATTGCCATGAACATCACCCAACTTATGAGCAAAGTGCGCGTACTTTTTCAGCGCTCGCCAGGCGACCCGATGGCGCTGATTTCCAAAGCCGCCGACGGTCTGCTCTTTTCCAGCGAGTCCGACTACCCGTTGACCCCGTTGGCCTGGACCGATCCCGCGCCGGTCTCGCCGCAAAGCCTGTGCAAACTGGCCGGACTGCCCGACGATACGCCGGTCGCGCAGGTTGAGGCCGACGCGTTCTTCGCGCCGATGCTCCGATTGCGCGAGGGCGCCACGCCGGAAGCCCAGGCACGCACGGCCCGCTACCGCAAATTAGTCGACCTGCTGCGCCAGCACCTGAGCGGCGTAGCCGTCTACAAGCTCGGCCGCGTGGAAATGCCCGTCTTCATCGTCGGCCGGCTTCCCGACGGAACGCTGGCCGGCCTGCGCACGACGGTTGTTGAGACGTAAACAGCAGCCCGGCGTTTGTCCTATTCCAGTACACAGGGATACATAGCTATGGATCTCGCTACGACTATCAAACGAGTCGGTTCGCTGATCGGCGCCGCGATCATCATTATCATCATTGGCATACTCTTCCCAAACGGCTCAGACACGAATCCGCCGCCCGTTCCCGAGCCGACCGGCCGCCCCGTGGCGACGAGCGCACCCGGCGCCACGAGCCAGCCGGGAACAAGCGGCACCCGGAACCTGGCGCTGGGCAACCCAAGCAATGCCGTACACGACGCGACCCAGCCGAACAACTACCTGATCGAGCGGCCGCAGTACGCCCTGTCGTACAATCGCGATCGCGCCATCCCCAACTGGGTGAGCTGGCAACTGGCGCCGAACGACATAGGCCCCGCGCAGCGCAGCAATGAGTTTGTCTCCGATACGAGCCTGCCGAGCGGCTGGCTGCGCATCACGACCGACGACTACACCGGCTCCGGCTACGATCGCGGCCACATGTGCCCGTCGGCCGACCGCACGGCGACCCAGGATGACAACGACGCCACGTTCATCATGACCAACATTGTGCCGCAGGCGCCGGACAACAACCGCGTAACCTGGGAGCACCTGGAGTCCTACTCGCGCTCGCTCGTCGGCAAGGGGCACGTGCTGTATATCACCGCCGGCAGCGATGGCGCGATCGAGAAGCTGAAGAACAAATTGACGGTGCCGGCCTTCACATGGAAGGTGATCGTCGTGGCCGCCAGGGACGGCAACATTTCGGGAATCACGACGAGCACGCCGGTCATCGCCGTGCGCGTCCCCAACGACAAGAACGCGAAGCTGGGCGATTGGGACCAGTATCGCGTCACCGTCGCGTCGATTGAATCGGTTACCGGTTACAAGTTCTTTACGAACCTGCCCGCGGCGACCCAGACCGCGCTCAAGTCGCGCATCGATCCGCCGCCGACCAACTGACATCACACGTGACCACGCTCGTATTTCTGAAACTCGGCGGATCGCTGCTGACCGACAAGACCAAGCCGGAAGCGGCTCGACCCGATCAGATCCGCCGGTGCATGCTTGAGATCGCCGGCGCGCTGCGGGCGCGGCCCGACTTGCGACTGGTGCTGGCGCACGGCAGCGGGTCGTTCGGGCATGTGGCGGCCGTGCGCTCGCGCTTCGGCAGCGGCGGCGCCACCGGCTATGTGGAAACGGGCGCGGCGGCGGCGCGGCTCAACCGCATCGTCGCCGATATCGCGCTCGACGCCGGGCTGCCGGTCGCCGCGCTGCAGCCGGCCGCCTCGGCCGTCTGCGACGACGGGCGGCTGGTGGAACTGGCCACGCACCCGCTTGAGATCGCACTGCAGTACGGACTGGTGCCGCTCGTCTTCGGTGATGTGGCGTTCGACTTGCGGCGCGGCGGCTGCATCGCCTCGACCGAGATGATCTTCGACTTTCTGGCGCGGCGGCTGCACCCGGCGCGCATCCTGCTCGTCGGCCAGGTCAATGGCGTGCATACGTCGGATCCCCTGCGCGACCCAACGGCGCAGCGCATCGCGCGCGTCACGCCGGCCACGCTCCCGGCCGTGCGCGCCATGCTCGGCGGCAGCCACGGCATCGACGTCACCGGCGGCATGCTGACCAAAGTTGCGCTGATGGCGGCGCTGGTGGAGGCCGTGCCGGGCGCGCGCGCCCAGATCATCTCCGGGGAGACCGAAGGCCTATTGCGCCAATGCCTTATTAGCGACGATAATGAGGAAGGCACCATCATTAGCAACTAGCGACTAGCGACTAGCAACTAGTTGCTAGTATAATGTCGGCATAGGTGGCATATGGCCCAGGAAAAAATCCTCGTTATTGACGACTCCCAGCAGATTCGCGAGGTCATCGCCAAAGTACTGACCAGCGAAGGCTATGTCTTTGTCGGCGCGGCCGACGGGCGCACCGGGCTCGAACTGCTGGGCAAGGAAAAACCCGATCTGATCCTCACGGACATGCAGATGCCGCGCATGTCCGGCCTTGAGATCTTGCAACTGCTGTCGCAGTACAAGGTCGATATCCCGGTCGTAATGATGACCGCGCACGGCTCCGAGACGATCGCCATCGAGGCGTTCCGGCTCGGCGTCAAGGACTACATCCCCAAGCCGTTCGAGGTCGATGTCGTGCTGCGGGTCATCGAACGCGCACTGGCCGAGACGCGCCTGCGCCGCGAAAAAGAGACGCTCACGCGCAACCTCGCCGCCGCCAACCAGGCGATGGAGCGCCGCATGCAGGAGATGGCGGTGCTGGGGCGCGTGGGCCAGGCGGTCAGCGCGCTGCTGGAGCCGCCGGTGCTGATGAAGCGCATCGTCGAAGCCGCCGTGTACGTGTGCGGCGGCGCGCGCGGCGCGTTCCTGCTGGCCGAGGACGGCAGCCTTCGCTTTAGCGCGGCGGCCGGCTTCCCTGCGCGACTGGAAGGCACGACCGCGCCGCTGTCCAGCATCGTGGCGGGCGCGCTCAAGTTGAGCCAGCCCTTGATGCTGGCCGGCGCGCAGGTCAGCCAGGAGCCGTACGGCCGCGACGCACCGCCCCCGGCCGCGTTCCTGGCCGCACCGATCATTGCCAAAGGGCGCGCGATCGGCGTACTGGCCGTGGATCGCACGCAGGCCAACCGGCCGTTCGGCGACAACGATGCGCGGCTGCTGGCGGCGATCGCCGACTACGCAGCGATCAGCCTCCAGAATGCGCGGCTGTTCAGCCAGGTCAAGAGCGCGCAGGACCAACTGCAGGCCGTCATCAACTCCACCACCGACGGCATTGTCGTCTTCGATGGGCGCGGCGACGTGGCGCTGGCCAACCCGGCGGCGCGCGAGATGCTCGACACCGAAATCGCGCCCGGCCACGCACTGCTGCCCTCCAGCGTCAACAACGCGCTGATCCAATTGCTGTCGCGCGCCAAAGCGCAGGGCAAGCCGCTGGGGCTGGAGATGCCGGGCGCGCGCGGCAAAGTGCTCACGGCGACCGTCTCGCCCGCGCCGGAGATCGGCCACGTGGCGATCCTGCACGACATCACCCAGCTGAAGGAGTTGGAGCGCGTTCGTCACGAGACGGAGCAGAGCGAACTGGAGCAGTTGCGCGCGACGTACGAGCGCTACGTGCCGCCGGCCGTGGCGGAGCAGTTGCTGCGCGCCGGACCCGACGCGCTGGCGGCGCCGGAAGTGCGCGAAGTGATCGCGCTGCACGGCGGCCTGCGCGGCTTCGAAACGCTTTTGAACCAGGTGGTGCCGGAGGCGCTCATCCGCGACGTGCTCAACCGCTATTTCGAGACGATGAGTGAAATCGTCCTGCAGCACGGCGGCACGATCGATAAGTTCGACGGCGAAAGCCTGCTGGCCGTCTTCGGCTGGCCGCTGGCCGGCCCCGACGACGCGGCACAGGCGGTCGCCTGCGTGACCGACATGCAAAACGCATTCGCGCAACTGGGACTGGACTGGGAGCAGGCGTTTGGCGCCGATCTCGGTTTCGCGGCCGGCATCGGCCACGGCATGGTCATCGCCGGCAGCATCGGCTCGCCCCAGCACCAGGATTACACCGTCGTCGGCGACGCCGTGAGCATCGCGCGGCAGTTGAGCGAGCACGCGCATCGCGGCGAAATACTCATGTCGCGCAGCGTGCTCGACCGGCTGCCGGGCGCGCCCGGCGGCGTGCTCTTCGACGACTTCCCGCCGGTCAGCCTGCGCGGGCAGAGCGCCGAGCACGAGATCGTGCTGGTGCGGCCCGATCTGGCCGCGGCCCGCACCCGCGCGCTGTCGTCCTGACCGTACCGGCGCGCTCTATCATACCCATTTCGCATTCGGAGGAACTGGCAGTGTCTCGACCGCTCATTGGCATCCCAATGTATAGCAATATCAACGACCCGCAGCGGAGGCGGCTGAACTACTCCGGCACCAGCACCTACAGCCGCGCGCTCGATCTGAACGGCGGCCTGCCCGTGTTCATCCCGCTTGAGCTCGACGAGCAGTCGCTGCGCGAGATTTACACCAAGCTCGACGGCCTGCTGCTCTCGGGCGGCGTGGACGTGCACCCGCAGCACTACGGCGAGGAGGTCGAGTCGTTCTGCGGCGAAATCGATCCGCTGCGCGATGCGACCGAGCTGACGGTCACGCGCTGGGCGCTGGCCGACAAGAAACCGGTACTCGCCATCTGCCGCGGCGTGCAGATGTTGAACGTCGCGTCGGGCGGCTCGCTGCACCAGGACATCGAGAGCCAGCACCCGGACCCGATCGCGCACCGCAGCGTCTCGCATCTTGAAACCGAGGCGCCGCACACCATCGCCATCGCACCCGGCTCGCGGCTGGCCCACGCGGTCGGCACGACGACGTGGGTTACGAACTCGTACCATCACCAGGCGCTCAAGCACGTGCCCGACTACATGCACATCACGGCGCGCGCATCCGACCAGATCGTCGAAGCGGTCGAGGGCGATGATCCGAGCGTCTATGTGCTCGGTGTGCAGTTCCACCCCGAAATGATGGTGGATGACGACGCGCGCGCGCACGGCATCTTCCGCGATTTCATCGGCGCGTGCCAGTGAGACAGCCATGACCCGCCCCCTCATCGGCATTCCAACCGCAACCACCCTCACCGAGCACTACTGGGCGCGCGTCGTGTATGACGTCGTCGCCGCGTATAGCCGCGCGGTCGACCGCAACGGCGGCGTGCCGATGCTGATCCCGCTCAACCTGAGCGACGAGGCGCTGCGCACCCTCTACGACCGCGTGGACGGCGTGCTGCTGGCCGGCGGCGACGACATGCACCCGGCCACCTACGGCGAAAGCGCCCAGCCGCACTGCGGTGCGCCCGATTCGCTGCGCGACGCGACCGAGCTCAAGATCGCGCGCTGGGCGCTCGACGAGCGCAAGCCGCTGCTCGGCATCTGCCGCGGCCTGCAGATGATCAACGTCGCCACCGGTGGCACGCTGTACCAGGACGTCGACACCGAGTACCCCGACCCGATCCAGCACCGCATCCGCGGCGCGAACGGCATGCCGATCAACGCGCCGCACCCGATCGCGATCGACGAAGGCTCGCGGCTGGCGAAGGCGATCGGCGCGACGACCGCCATCGTCAACAGCGGCCACCACCAGGCAGTTAAGGATGTCGGCGACGGCCTGCAGGTGATCGCTCGCGCCGCCGACCAACTGGTCGAGGCCGTGACCGCCGTCGCCGACGAGCGCTACATCCTCGCCGTGCAGTTCCACCCGGAACTGATGATCGACGACGAGCCGCGCATGAACGGCATCTTTCGCGATTTCGTGAACGCCTGCAGCGCGGAGGCCCGGTGAGCGCGCCGCTGATCGGCAGCCCGGCCTTCGCCCGCTTCAGCACGTGGGGCGACGGCACGCGCGACATGGACCTGGTCGGCATGCCGACGTACAATCGTGCGCTGGTGCAGAACGGCGGGGCGCTGCTCTTCATCCCGCTCGATCTGAGCGGCGACGCCCTGCGCGGCATCTACGATAAACTCGACGGGTTGCTGCTGACCGGCGGCGTGGACGTGCACCCCAACGAGTACGGCGAGGCCATGGAGACGTTCTGCGGCGAGATCGACCCGCTGCGCGACGCCGCCGAGTTGAAGATCGCGCGCTGGGCGCTGGCCGAGCGCAAGCCGATCCTCGCCATCTGCCGGGGCGTGCAAGTGCTCAACGTGGCGGCAGGCGGCACGCTGTACCAGGACGTCGAAGCGCAGTATCCCGACCCGATCCCGCACCGGCGGCTGGTCAACGGCGAGCCGGAGAACGCACCGCACCCGATTGCGATTGTCGAAGGCTCGCGGCTGGCCCGCGCGCTGGGCGGCGCCACGGCGACCGTCAATAGCGGACACCATCAGGCCGTCAAGGCCATCGGCGCCGGGCTGCACGCCACCGCGCAGGCTGCCGACCGCCTGACCGAGGCGATTGAGGCGACCGATCCCGGCGTGTTCGTGCTCGGCATGCAGTTCCACCCGGAGCAGTTGCTCGACGAGCAGCCGCCGATGCACGGCATCTTCCGCGCGTTCGTCAGCGCATGCCGGTAGTACAGATCACCGCAACCAGGCCCTTCATCATCCGCGAATTATGCGAATCGCCACGAATCCGAACCCGTGGATGCATACGCGTTTTTTCGCGCCTCCGCGCAACAGGCACTCATCAAGTTTCGCTCTGGGTCCACCGGCATTGTCGTCCTGAGCGCGAAGGCCAAGCGCTATAGGCCTTCGACGTTGCGCGCGCGAAGGATCTCGAATCTGCGATCTACTGTGCTATGTGGTAGAAAAGGGTAGCGTCGCCGAATTAAAGCAGAATGACTCTCCATCATTCGCGTTATCAGTGATAGACGCTTACACACCGCCTCGTTGGCGGGCTGCATCTGGGCTTTTTCCAAAATCGACGTTCCCTCTCCCTAACCCTCTCCCGCGACGCAATAACGGCGTCGCAGGAGAGGGGATTAGCTTCTTCCGGCGTATGCCCCGCGGCACAGGTGCGGATGCGGGCGCGTAATCACCAGACATTTGAAAAGCCCTGCGGGCTGCATTGCGATGCTATAATTGATGCGTAGTTCTGCGTATGAGGTTGGGATGCGTCTTCTGTTCGCTTGCCTGGTCATTCTGCTGCTTGTGCTCTCGCTGCTCGGCTCGGGGGTCATTAACCTCGACTCGATGCCGCCGGAGCGCGTCCCGGCGTCAATCACACAGTGGTGGGGACTGATCGAAGCGTCGTCCAACCAGTACGACGTCGATCCGTTCCTGGTTGCGGCCGTCATGATGCAGGAGTCGGGCGGTAATCCCGACTCGCGCTCGTCCGCGGGCGCGAACGGCCTGATGCAGGTCCTCAACGGTCCGTTCGAGCCGACGACGAACGTGGACCGCGGCGTCGCCATCCTGGCCCGGAACCTGCAAATGTTTCAGGATGTGCGCGTGGCGCTGGCCGCTTACAACGCCGGGCCCGGCCTGCCGGACGCCGACGCCGTCAACAACGCGACCATTCGCTACGCCGGTGTGCGCGGCGCGGCGCGCAAGGCGGGCGTGCCGGCCGGCGAATTCGACAAGTACGTGCAGTACCTGCCGGCCGAGACGCGCCGTTACGTCCCGGCCGTCATGGCCTACTATGATCGCTTTCGCGGCGGCCCCGTCACGGTCAACCAGTACGACGGGATCGTGCGATATCCGCTCGACAAGTTCACCTGGTTCGCCAGCTACGGCAGAAACACGGGCAACGGCCAGCCGTGGCACACCGGCGAAGACCTGAGCGCGCCGTGCGGGACGGCCGTCAAAGCCGCATTTGACGGCGATGTCGTCTATCGCGGGTGCCTGTACGGCAACTGCAAGGACGGCGGCGTGGCCAACGGCGCGACCGGGCACGGCCTGGTCGTCATCCAGCAGTTCGAACCGGACAAGTACGCCGTGTACGCGCACCTCGCCAGCTACGTCTCTGACAAGTCGGCCAAAGCCGGCGACGTCGTCGGCTTCATCGGCATGACCGGCTTTACGCGCGGCTGTCACCTGCACTACGCCATCTGGCAGGGCGGCCTCGACGACCTGCTCAAGGGCAACGGCCGCACGTGGCTCGACCCGAAGAAGTTCTTCCCCAACCAATATCACCGCCCGACGCCCGCGGCCGCCGCAGCCACCGTCGCCCCAAAGAAGTAGCCGGACCGCCGCCGCATGCGCCCTGCGCTTGGACTGACGGTGCTCCTGCTGGCCGTCGAGCTGCTCGACGAGTTGGTCTTCGGTGCGCAGGGCGCCGCGCTGCCGCTGATCCGTGACGATCTGCACCTGTCATATGAGCAGATCGGCCTGCTGCTCGGCGTGCCGATTGTGCTGGCTAACCTGATCGAGCCGGCACTCGGCCTGCTGGCCGATACGGGAAAGCGGCGCGTGCTCATCGTCGGCGGCGGTATCGGGTTCGCGCTGGCGCTTGCGCTGGTCGGCGGCGCGCAGTCATTCATCGCCTTGCTGATCGGTTTCGTGTTGCTCAACCCGTCGAGCGGCGCGTTCGTCAGCCTTTCACAGGCCGCGCTGATGGACCTGCACCCCGCGCGGCGCGAGCCGATGATGGCGCGCTGGACGGTCGCCGGCTCGCTCGGCGTGCTGGGCGGCTCGCTGGCGTTGTCGGCGGTCGCGGCGCTGCGCGGCGACTGGCGACTGCTCTACTTCGCATTCGCCATGGCCACGCTCGGGATGGTCGCTGTGCTGTGGCCGCAGCGCGCTCTGCGCGGCGGGACCGGCGGTGAACCATCAGGCAGCCTGCGTGACGGCCTGCGGGCGCTGCGCACCGCCGTGCGCGACCGGCGCGTGCTGCGCTGGCTGGCATGCCTCGAACTGGCCGACTTGATGGGCGACACGCTGCTCGGCTTCACCGCGCTCTACTTCGTGGACGTAGCCGGTGTGGACGAGGCACAGGGCGCGCTGGCGGTGACGGTGCTGACCGGCGAATGGCTGGCCGGCAACGTCGCGCTTATACCCCTGCTGGAGCGCGTGCGCGGACTGACGTACCTGCGCGCCAGCGTGCCGCTCACGCTCGTGCTGTACGCGGCGTGGCTCGCAGCGCCCGAGATCTGGCTCAAGTACGTCCTGCTGGGCGCGGTCGGGCTGGCGGCGTCAGGCTGGTACGCAGTCATCAAAGCGAACCTGTACGGCGTGCTGCCGGAGCGCTCCGGGTTGGCGATGGCGCTGGCCGCGCTGTCAGGCGTGCTGGCCGGGTTGGTGCCCGGCGTGCTCGGCTGGGTGGCGGAGCAGTACGGCCTGCCGTGGGCAATGGCGCTGCTGGCGCTGGGGCCGCTCGGCCTGCTGATGTTGCTGCCGCGCGGCGAGTCGGCGGCGGGCGGCACAAATGACGGTATAATATCGCGCGGAGGATAATGATCTATGGCTGTGGATATCCAGGTCTTCAGCGACTTTATCTGACCGTACTGCTACATGGCGCATTCCAGTTTGGAACGCTTAAAGCAGGCGCGCGATGTGCGCGTGCGGTGGATGTCATACGAACTGCGCCCGGAGCGCGAGTACACGCCCGAGGAGCAGCAGGCCATGGCGGCCTACAAGCAGAAAGTGGCGGCCGGCTGGCCGCGCGTCGTCGCGATGGCCGAGACGTACGGGCTCAAGTTCGGCGCGCGCAACGCGAACAGCAAATCACGGCTGGCGCTCGAAGCGGCCAAATTCGCGGAGGATGCCGGTCGTGACGCGGAGTACGTGCCGCTGCTGTTCAGCGCCCACTTCGTCGAAGGCCGCGACCTGAGCGATCGCGCCGTGCTGGTCGAACTGGCGCAGGCTGCCGGCATGGACGGCGCCGCGCTCGACCAGGCGCTGCGGGCGCGCGATTACAAGACACGCGTCGAGCAGGAATTGGCGCTCGGCTTCATGTATCGCTTGAGCGGCGTGCCCGCCTTCATCATCGGCAGCAAATACCTCGTCACTGGTGCGCAGCCGCTCGAATTGCTCACGCAGGTCGTGGACAAGTGCATCGCGGAGGGCGCGACGGTCTGAAGTGGCGTCAACCCGATCCACAAATGAATACGCCAATTACGTAATTGTTTACCGGGCCAGACGGCCTGAGCGCAGGGCGTCCATCGGAAAAAAAGTCGGATTGCCGTTGGCTGACGAATGGTGTATGGTAGCTGTGTGATGACGATGGACAGGTTGACGAAGCAAATGGCTGAATTGCGGGAGCTGGTCACGCAGCAGGCTGCCACCATCGCCCAGCAGGCCGCAGACCATTGTCGCGCTGGCGCGGCTCGGCGCGGAGGTCGATGTGAAGAACGCGTACGGGTTCCTGATCGACGAGCGGGTCGTTCGGCCGTGGACCACGCCGGGCGGTGCGGCCGTGCAGTTGCCCGACCCGGCCAAAGTGCAGGCGGGCGTGAAAAACCTGTGGAGCGGCTCGTCGCTGACCAGCGCCATCAAACGCCCGGCCACGATGGGCTGCCCGAAGTAGACGAGGCGGCAAGCACGTTGACATGACGATGCCCCTCGATGAGTCGGCCGGCGAGCGTGCTGCCGGAGAGGGTACGGGGGGAAGAGGGAAGGCGCAGAGGCATCACTGCCGGTCGAACGTTGTTGCACCCACATGAGGATTACAAGGAGGACTGCATGAGCGTCAGTGGAAAGTATGCTGCGCTGCATCGTTGGTTAAAGGCACAACCGGCCGGCAAATCACGGGTGGAAATGAGTTTCAAACGCATCGAGGAGATCCTGCAAGCCCAATTGCCGCGCTCAGCATATGACTACGACGCATGGTGGCGTGATGCAAGCGAGGGAAGCAGTCACGTGCAGGCGAGGGCATGGCTGGACGCTGGTTGGCGGATTACTGCTCTCAATCGAAGCAACGGAAGCGTAACCTTCACTCGCGGCTAGGGCATTTCGTATGATTTTTGACACAGCGGAAGTTAGGCAACTTTGCGAGAAGCATCGCGGCGAGGAGGATTTTCGCGTTCCGAAGATCGTCTTTCTGGCTCGCTCAGATAGCGTCGCGGGCGAGCGAGAGTATATCGAGCGTCTGGCCGCACTTGTTGACGAAGAGAAACGCATAGAATGGGTTAATAGCCTAACAGCGCCTGATGATGGGAAGCATCTAGGTGCTTGGTTTGAAATAATGCTGTTTGGCTTGCTGCAAGAATTGGGTCCAGTGGAAGTCCAGCCAGATATCGAGGGTGACTCGCCCGATTTTCGTTTTTCGGCCGGCACACAGAACGTAATGCTCGAGGCTCGCGCCGTGATACGCTCCGCTACAGAGAAGACGCACGATATCCGTACAAGTGAGATCTTGTCAGCGCTGCGTACAATCAGGCGTCCGTTCCTTGTTCGCGTTAGGGGACTGGTTATAGGAAGTGGTGCCCTTGAAAAGGAGAAGTTTCTCGGTACTGTGAGGGACTGGCTCGACAACTATCCAGCGCAGCCCATCCAGTTCCAAGACTCGGGTGGCAACCGAGTGGTGTTGCTCGCAGACCCGATGCCTGAATTGACACAGGTCGTGACCGTTGGGCCCACTACACGGGGCACGGTCAGCGGCGAGGTAATCCGAAATCCGCTAAAGAAGAAAGCGGGGCAGCACCAGAACTTGCGTAAGGCGGGTCATCCATACGTCGTTGCCATTCTGCTCGAATCTTGGCAATTGACGGCAGAAGAAGTTGTTGAGGCCTGGTTCGGGAAACAACAAACAGTGATCAATGCCGAAACTATGCAAGTCATCGAGCAGACATTTGATAGATCCGGATTGCATTTCTTCGGATCCGAGATTCATCACACCTCAGTGAGTGGCACACTTGTGTTTCGCAAAGAATACGCTGCGAGACTCCGTCGACATACGCTAAGGGCGTGGTTCGTTCAGAATCCATTTGCTACCGTGCCAATCCCACTGTTATCTCTCCCAATTGTGTCGAGCTACGTCGTCACAAGACGAAATTCAACCGGCATTTGGATGGGATGGGTTTCGGCTGAGCCCAGCTAAAACATGACCACCCCATCTTCCACCATCGTCCCACGTCTCTGGAACTCCTGTAACGTCCTGCGCGACTACGGTATGTAGCACGGCTACTATTCCGTGGCCAATACGCCTGTCTATTTCTGGTGATGCATCGCGAAATCACTCACCGACCACATGTGCCAGGTACCCACACCACAGCAGTACGAAAGGACATACCACCATGATCGAGAAGATGCCCCGCGCGCGCATCGCGCACCTCCCGACGCCGCTGGATGAGGCGTCGCGCTTGTCGGCCGCGCTCGGCGGCCCGCGCATCCTGATCAAGCGCGACGACATGACCGGGCTCGCCTTCGGCGGCAACAAGACGCGCAAGCTGGAGTACCTGATCGGCGATGCGCTGCAGAAAGGCGCCGACTCCGTCTACACCGCCGGCGCGCCGCAGTCGAACCACTGCCGGCAGACGGCCGCCGCCGCGCGCAAGGCCGGCCTGCGCTGCGTGCTGTTCTTCATGCCGGGGCACCACGACGAGCCGCAGGGCAACGTCCTGCTCGACTACCTGCTCAAGGCCGAGATCGTCCACAGCGAAGCCGAAAGCGCGGACGCGGTGCTGGCGGAGATGAATGCGTTGGCCGAGAAGGAGAGGCAGCAGGGCCGCAAGCCGTATATCGTGCCGGTCGGCGGCTCGAACGGCGTCGGCACGCTCGGCTACGTCAGCCTGGTGCTCGAGCTCGCCAACCAACTGTTCGAGCGCGGCATCAGTGTCGATCGCGTCTACTTCTCATCGGGTTCCGGCGGCACGCAGGGCGGGCTGCTGCTCGGCAAGCGGCTGTACCACGCCCCCTACCGGCTGATCGGCGTCAGCCCGGGCCGCGACGCGGCCGGTGTCACCGAGAACGTGGTGCGCACCGCCAACGAGGGCGCGCAGGTGCTGGGCGCTCCGACCAAGTTCAGCGCCGCCGACGTCGAGGTGTACGACCAGTTCACCGGCCCGGCCTACGGCGTGCCGACGCCGGAATCGCAAGAAGCGATCCGGCTGTTCGCCGAGACCGAGGGCGTCATCCTCGATCCGGTCTACACGGCCAAGGCCGCCGCCGGCATGATCCACGATATCCGCAGCGGCAAGATCGGCAAGGACGAGACGGTGATGTTCATCCACACCGGCGGCATGCCCGCGCTCTTCGCCTATCACGCAGAGACGATGAGCGCCCTCCGCGCCGGCTAACGCGAATCTAGACTCACCACAGAGGCACAGAGACACAAAGAAATCTTGGTTTGTCTCTGTGCCTCTGTGTCTCTGTGGTGGCCCGTCTTCAAGGCGCGACGGGGTAGCGGTACGCCTTGGCGGGGTAGCCAAAGCCGCCCACCTCCCACACGATGCGGCTATCGCGGTCGATCTCGATGACCCGGTAGTTCCCGCCGTCCGCGATCAGCGTATTCCCGCCCGCCAGGCGCACGGCGGAGTACTGGTTGCGCACCACGCCCGGCGCGACCTCCCACACAATCTCCCCCGCCGAGTTTAGCTCCACCACGCGGCTCAATGCGCGAATCGAGACGAGCGTGTTGCCATCGTCCAGCCGCTGGCAGTAGACCGGTCCCAGCGCATCGAACAGCGCGGGCGTTTGCGGCCCGAGGCCACCCACGGCCCACACCTCGCGCCCGGCCGCGTCCACCTCGAACACCCGGTTCGTGCCGGCATCGGCGATCAGCGTGCGGCCGTTCGCCAGCCGCTCGGCTTTCCACGGCCAGCGCAGCGGCAACAGCGCCCACACCTCGCGCCCCGCCGCGTCGAGCTCGCGCACGAAGCCGGGCACGTCGTCGTCCCAGCCCGCGACCAGCAGGTGCCCGTTCGGCAGGCGCTGCAGACTGCACGGATAGCCTCCGACCGGAAAACGCTCCACGACCGTGCCGTCCGCCGCGACGCGCCAGACCGCCCGCGCGCGGATGATATTGACGTACCATGTGCCATCGCCGGCCGGCGCGGCATCGTACGGCATCTTCAGTGTGCCGATGTCCAGCAGCGTTTCGCCGGACGCGCCGATATGCACGATGCGGCCGGGCGGCTCGTCGTCGTTGCCGACCATGCGCCCCGGAATCTCGTCCACGATCAGCGTCGTCCAACCCGATGTCGCCATGCGCGATGTCATGTGTGCCTTCCCCGTTCGATCCACATGCTATTCGCGTTCATTCGCGTTATTCGCGGATCGATCTTCTGCTTTGTGCCTTTGTGTTGTCTGTTGTTTCGTCCTGCTATGATACCCGCAACCCGGCAGAAAGCCCCAGGCGCGGCGCGTTTCATGCTATAATCGCGGGTGGCCGCTGTCGCGTGCCGCCCCATGCCTATGGATGACCGCGCCGCCATTGCCGAAACCAACCGCAACTTTTACCGCGCTCTGCGCGGCCAGGACATGCGCATGCTGGACCAGGTCTGGTTGCATGCCGACTGGGTCGCCTGCGTCCACCCCGGCGCGGCGCAGGTCACCGGCTGGCAGGCGGTGCGCGACTCCTGGGTGCGCATCCTGACGCGCGGCCCGCTGCCGGTCCTGCCCACGCAGGTTATGATCCACGTCGAGCGCGACCTCGCCTGGGTGACGTGCGTCGAGAACATCACCATGCCGGGCGAACCGCTCTGGCAGACCGCCGCGATGCAGGCCACCAACCTTTTCCAGCGCAACGGCGATGAGTGGCGCATGATCCACCATCACGCGTCGCCTCTCCCCAACGCCGACGAGGCCGCCGGGCGCTCTATGAATTGACGGAATGTTATGGCACTGAACGTATTGATGTTGTCTTCGGAAATCTTCCCGTTTGCCAAGACCAGCGGCGTCGCCGACGTGGTCGGCTCGCTGCCGCCCGCGCTCAGGGCGCTCGAGATCGACGTGCGGCTGGCGATGCCGCGTTACAGCGTCATTCCCGCCGCCTCGTTCAATCTGCACGACGTGCTGCCGGCGTTTGACGTGCCGCTCGACGGGCGGCGCGACAAGGCATCGATCGCGCAGTCCGCGATCGGCGACGTGCCGGTCTACTTCGTGGACAACCCGCGCCTGTACCGCCGCGACGGCATCTACATGTACGCCGACGACGCCGAGCGCTTCATCTTCTTCTGCCGTGCCGCGCTGGAGATGTGCCGCCAGCTAAACTGGCGCCCCGACATCGTGCATTGCCACGACTGGCAGACGGCGATCGTGCCGAACTGGCTCAAGACGCTCTACGCCGACGACCCGTTCTTCCAGAACACCGCCAGCGTTTACACGATCCACAACCTGGCGTACAAAGGGCTGTTCGGCACGCGCGTGCTGGAGATCGCCGGACTGCCCGCGCAGGACTTCGTCGCGCACCCCAACGTCACGCCCGACCCGGAGTACCCGGTTGACTTCATGGCGCGCGGCATCTACTTCGCCGATGCGATCACGACCGTCAGCGAGCGCTACGCGCGCGAGATTCTCACCCCCGAGTACGGCGAGGGACTCGACCCGGTGCTGCACTCGCGGCAGGAGCACCTGTTCGGCATCCGCAACGGCATCGATTACGCGCGCTTCAACGCCGCCGCCGACGCCACGCTGGCGCAGACCTACGACGCCGACTCGCTCGACCGCCGCGCCGCCAACAAGGCCGACCTACAGCGCACGCTGGGCCTGCACATCGACCCCGAGGCGCCGCTGCTGGCGATGCTCTCGCGCCTGAACGACCCGAAAGGCGTTTACCTGTTGCGCGACGTGATCGAGCGTATCCTGGCGCTCGGCGCGCAGTGCGCGCTGATGGGCACCGGCGACGACGCGCTGCAGTCGTACTTCACGAACCTGCAGGAGCGCTATCCTGGCCGCGTCGCCTATGCGCCGACGTTCAATGAGGCGCTGTCGCTCAAGCTGTTCGCCGGCAGCGACATCTACCTGATGCCGTCGCGCTTCGAGGCGGCCGGCACCAACCAGCGTATCGCGCTGCGCTTCGGCGTCGTGCCGGTCGTGCACGAGACGGGCGGCCTGGCCGACAGCGTCACCGACTTCAACCCGCGCACCGGCGCCGGCAACGGCTTCACCTTCCGCGACATGGACCCCTGGGCGCTGTATACGGCGGTCGTGCGCGCCATCGAGACGCGCAAGCACCGCGTGGCCTGGCGACAGTTGCAGCGCAACGGTATGGCCTCTGACCTCTCGTGGACCGGCCCGGCGCAACGTTACGCCGACGTGTATCGATGGGCGCTGGACAAGAAACTCGCCGGGCAGCGCCAGCAACAGGCGCTGGCCGCCGATATCGAGCGCACCGCGCGCGTGATCGCGCAGTTGCCGGCACGCATCGGGCGGCTCGGCGAGCTGGCGTACAACCTCTGGTGGACCTGGCAGCCCGAAGCGCAGACGCTCTTCGCCCAGCTCAGCACGGCACTGTGGGACGAGTCGACGCATAACCCGATTCGCGTCCTGCGCGCGGTGACCGGCGAGCAGATGGCCGCGGCCGCCACCGACCCGGTCTATCTGGCCGCGTATGATCGCGTGATGAAGCAGTTCGACGCGTATATGGGCGAGCACGCCACTTGGTTCTCCGGCCGGTACCCCTATGCCACCGAGGACCCGATCGCTTATCTCTCCTTCGAGTTCGGCCTGCACGAATCGCTGCCGATCTACTCCGGCGGTCTCGGCGTGCTGGCCGGCGACTCCTGCAAAGAGGCGAGCGATCTCGGCCTTCCGTTCGTCGCGGTCGGCTTCCTGTACCCGCAGGGCTTCTTCCTGCAGCAGATCGACGCCGACGGCCGGCAGATTGCCGTGCGACAGAAGGTGAACTTCGCGGAACTGCCCGCGCTGGCGGTGCGCGACGCCGACGGCAAGCACGTGACCATCGCGGTCGACCTGCCGGGCCGCAGCATCTACGCGCAGTTGTGGCGCATGCAGGTCGGGCGCATCGCGCTGATCATGATGGACACCGACATCGAGCAGAACTCGCTCGCCGACCGCCAACTCGTCGCCCAGCTTTACCACGGCGACCAGGAAACGCGCATCGCGCAGGAGATGATCTTCGGCCTCGGTGCGGCGCGCGCCCTGCGCGCGATCGGCATCAACCCCAGCGCGTGGCACCTGAACGAGGGGCACGGCGCGTTCCTCACGCTCGAACTGCTGCGCGAGCTGGTGCAGAGCGGCGTGGAGCCGCAAGCCGCCATCGAGCGGGTGCGCGCGCAGACACTGTTCACCACGCACACGCCGGTGCCGGCCGGCAACGACGCCTTCGCGCCCGAGCTGATGGACAAGTATTTCGGGCACATCATCCCGCAGCTTGGCCTCGCGCGCGACGCCTTCCTGCACCTCGGCATGCACGACGGGCAGTTCAGCATGACGGTGCTGGCGCTGCGCCTGACCAGCGCGGCCAACGGCGTCAGCCGCCTGCACGGCGAAGTCTCGCGCCAGATGTGGGGCTGGGTCTGGCCGAATGTGCCCGCCGACCGGGTGCCGATCCGCTCGATCACCAACGGCGTGCACAGCGACACGTGGCTCGCGCCGGAGATCGGCACGCTGTTCGCGCGCTACCTCGGCGCGCGCTGGCACGAGCAACTCGACGAGCCGGCGCTGTGGGAGGCCGTCGCCCGCATCCCCGACGACGAACTCTGGCTGGCGCATACCGTGCGGCGCACGCGACTGGTCGAACTGATTCGTGCGGCGGCGCGGCAACGCGCCGTGCGGCTGGGCCAACCCGACACCGGTTTCGACCGGCTGCTCGACACCAACATGCTGACGATCGGGTTTGCGCGCCGCTTCGCCACCTACAAGCGCGCCACGCTGATCTTCCGCGACGCCGAGCGCCTCAAGCGCATTCTGAACGACCCGGCGCGCCCGGTGCAGATCATCTTCGCGGGCAAATCGCACCCGGCTGACATGCCGGGCCAGGAATTCATCCGGCAGGTCTTCGGTTATTCGCAGGCCGAGGGGCTGCGCGGGCGCATCCACTTCCTCGAAGAGTACAACATGTTCACCGCGCGCTTCCTCGTCGCGGGCGTCGACGTCTGGCTGAACAACCCGCGCCGCCCGCTCGAGGCGAGCGGCACCAGCGGCATGAAAGCGTCGCTGAACGGCATCCCGACCGCCAGCATCCTCGACGGCTGGTGGGTTGAGGGCTATAACGGCTCGAACGGCTGGGCGATCGAGAGCGCCGACGCACGCGCCACGGCGCAGGACGCGCAGGATGCGCAGGACGCCGAATCGCTCTACCGCGTGCTGGAGCAGCAGATCGTGCCGCTCTACTACCGGCGCGATGCCGACGGCCTGCCGCACGACTGGCTCAAGGTAATGAAAGAGGCGATACGCACGGTTGCGCCGCAGTTCAGCACCCGCCGCATGTTGAAGCAGTACGTCGAAATGTGGATCGCCGCGATGGCGCGCGGCGGCTCGGTGTAGCGTGCGGCAGTTCACGGCGCGCCTGACGCCGCAGGCCGAGGCAGCCGGGCTGCGGCTCGTGACGCTGGCGGCCGATGGCCTGCCGGAGTTGCGCCCCGGGCAGTTGATCCTGGCGCGCGTGCCGGGCACGCTCGACCCATACCTGCGCCGCGCGTATGCGCCGCTGGTGCGCGGCCGCGATCTGGACGTCGTGCTGCTCGTCCCCGCGAGCGACCCGCTGCTGGCGCGCGACGTGACCACGCTCGATCTGCTGGCCCCGGTGGGCAACGGCTTCACGCTCGAAGCGAGCACGCGCCGCCTGCTGCTGGCCGGTTCAGTGGCGCACCTCGCGCCGCTCATCGCGCTGGCGCATGAGGCGACTCGCGCGCAGATCGCCGTCACCCTGCTCGTCGAGCACCCCGACGCCCCGGCCGATCTCTCGGCGTTCCTCGGCGCTCTCCTCCCGCTCGACGTGGAGTACCAGATCGCCGCCTCACTCGCGCCGCAGTGGCCCGCACTGCTGCGCTGGTGCGATCAGGTCTGCGCGGCAGGCGAGCCGGCGCTATACGACGCCCTGCGCACCGCCATTGTACCATCCACCACGCCCGCCGGGTTCGCGCAGGCGCTCGTCATGCCGGAAGCAGCCTGCGGCACCGGCGCCTGCCTCGGCTGTGCGGTCAGCACCGCGCGCGGCACGCAACTGGCCTGCGTGGACGGCCCGGTCTTCGACCTGCGTTCGTTGTACGGTTTCAACCCGGCTACGTCGCAGTAAAAGACCATAGGTAAGCCCGACCCAATCGCCGTCATCCTGAGCGCGAAGGCAACATCAAGCCCTTTCAAGGAAGCATGCGCGCGAAGGACCTTAAATCATGATCTCTGGTGACACCGCTGATTGCCAACTGAGATGCTTCACGCGCACGACGCACAGAATCCTGTGGGTTTTGCCTCCGCGTTCAGCATGACAAGTTCATCGAGGCATTTCCAAGTCGCAACTGTGATATGGTCATGAGCGCATGATCGAACTCGCTCCCCAACGCAAGCACGGCTGCGTCATTGCCGGGCCGCTGATCGCCGGTCCGGGCGCGATCGGCTACAGTGGCGAAACGGCGCGGCTAATCGATATCGAGCGGTTCGGCGCGCTCGTAACGGCCCCGGTCTCGCTGCGCCCGCGCAAAGGCAACCCGCCGCCGCGCATGATCAATCTGCCGGGCGGCCTGCTGCTGGCGCACGGCGAGCCAAGCCCCGGCTGGTACCGCCTGCGTGAGCGCTACGGCGGCGCGTGGCTGCGCAGCCGCATACCAGTCATCGCGCACGTCGTCGGCCGCACATCGCTCGGCGAACTGGCGCGGCGAATCGAAGCGACGGGCGGCATCGCCGCGCTCATGCTCGACGTGCCGGACGCCGAGTCGCTCGGCTGGCTGGAGGGACTGCGCGCCGTGACCGAACTACCGATACTGGCGCGCCTGCGCGACGGCGATCCCGTGTTTGCGGCGCGCGCCGTGGAGTATGGCGCCGATGCACTCGTAGCAATCAGCTCGCCGCAGGGCGTGGTGACCGATCCACGCAGCGGCCAGATCGTCGAAGGCGGCCTGTACGGGCCGTTCGTGCACTCGCTCGCCCTGCGCGCCGTGCGGCAGATCACTGCGGCCGGCCTCGCCGCCCCGCTGATCGCCTGCGGCGGCGTACACACGCCCGCCGATGTGACGGCATTCCTCGCCGCCGGGGCGTGCGCTGTCATGGTCGACAGCCTCGCGTGGGTGGACCCGGCGGGAGTCAACCAGTTGCTGTCCACTAGCCTCGGATCGCCAACTTAAGTGTCGATGACAAAGCCGCTGGCATTCATCTCAGCGGCTTATCATGTGCATACTGTGTTGATCGTAGGCCGTGGCGGTCTCACTGACAACGAATTCGTCAGGCCTTGTGTCAATAGCCTATTTTCAACTGATCGACATAGCCTCTGAACTGCCCCGTGGTGTGTGTGTTCCCATTGTCATAAGCAACCATAACCGTCTTGATACGCTTCCCGGCCAAGCTAGACAAATCAACGTCAAAGTAGAGCCACTGACCGGTTGGATAGACGTACCGCTGCGCTGGATGCACGCTGACGCCATTCTGGTCGACTTTGCCCAGATCTCTCAAATTCGTTCCGTCTGTGAACTCAAGGTCTACAGCCATCGTATTCTGCTGATAGAAATATGTGTGATACCGCAGGTGATCGCCCGGGCGAATCGTCCAGTTTCCGAGCGCCAGCGCATCATAGAGTTTGAAGTACGCGACCGCATACGACTGATTAGCTGTACCAGCCATCATCTCCATATAGCTGGGTCGGATTGGGTTTACTCCAAACTCGTAAGAGCGCGCGCCGAGTTCGGGAGGAGAAGATGGGCTGTAGCCTGTTACGTTCCATCCGTAGTACATAGTGTTCACGAGACCCCGGTTCTGATCAGGTTCAAACCCGGAGAAGATTCGCAGGGCCACAGCCCGCGCAGCATTCAACCGTCCATTGACCGGGGGAATCGTCCACGATCCAGGCAGAGCATCGGTAGTCTCCTGCACGGCGTAGTATGCGTCGTGGTATTGAGTGCCGTGTCCCGGCGTTACATTAAAGAGTGCTGCAACAGCGGCAACCGCAGGCGCTGAGAACGAAGTTCCATTTATCGAAACCCAGTCTTGGCCGGGGAATGGTTGCCTTGCATTTGGCCAAGTAGTCAAAATTGAGACGCCCGGCGCAGCCATGTTTACCCAGCCCCCGTAGCGAGCAAACGAAGGCCTGTTGTCATTTTGATCTGTAGCCGTAACCGCAATCACGTGTTGATAGCCAGCCGGATAGGTAACGTCAGTCGTGTTCGTGTTACCGGTCGCAGCGACGAGCGTTGCGCCATTGTTCCAAGCATAGTCTACGGCGTCCATAAACAACGGATTGTACGGGTAGCCTTCGAAGCTCATATTGATGATTCTCACCCCATCTGCAATCGCCCTATATATCGCATTTATAGTCTGTGATTCATATTGGTGAACATACGGCACGATATGTGTTCCAAAAGCAACCCCGGCCACCCCCATCCCATTATTAGCCCACGGTGCGATAACACCAGCAACGGCAGTGCCATGTCCATCAAAATCCGAATCTACATTGGCTGCGATTGCCGTGTTCGACCGGAAATCCCATCCCCCATCAACCAATCCCCAAAGGTCGCCATGCAAGCCATCTACCCCGGTGTCAATAACGGCAACGCGGGCACCTGGTCCTTGCCGAATATCCCACGCATCAGGCGTTTTTATCTTCTGATGCGCCCATTGCTGCGGCCATAGCGGGTCAGTCGGGGTATAGCTCGATCTCAAATCCGCTGAGAATAGAGTTACGGCTTCAATATCGGCGTCTCTCTGAAGCTCGCCCCTCTTCATCGCCTCTGTACTTTCTGCCACGGTGAGCAAGTACCAGCGGTCTAATCCGACAGCTTTAGCGGTGTCATCAAAGGGGCGGTTTGGATTTTGTGAATCGAAAAAGAACAACCTGGCATCTCCATCCTTATGACCGTGGCGAGCCAAGATGGCCCCAAGATTCGCGCCCGGCTTGATCTTGATTCCTACCATGCCGGGCACGATTTTCGTCGGAGCGGACTGAACGGGTGCTGCCGGTTTCTCCATCGATGGCAACGTCTGCAATGGTTCCGGCCGCACAGCCGGTTCTTTGCCCACCGTCGCAACTTCCTGAGTCACCATGACGGAGATGGCAGCATCTCCACTTGCCACCCCTCTTATTCTTATCCAGTAAGTGCCGCTTTCTCCATCATGGGCTACGCCGAAACCATTGCTGACAAGTCCCTGGTCATCGGCCTCCGACGCCACAGTGGTTTGAGACAAAAGCTTATAGGCGCTAGCCGAAGGTGGTTTCAGTTCCCACACGACCCGCTCGTGGGGGCGAAAACCGGACGCGAGCAACCCGACGGTGTATCCTCGTGCCGCTGTCTTTACGGACGACGTCAGCACTGGTCCCGATTGAGCGTATGCTAGATCGGTCGTGATTAGCGTCGCCGCTCCGAACAGAATCGCCAATCCGAACAATAAGCGCCGCAGGTTTTTCATGACTTTTCCTCCTATTCATTGGCTTAGGTTCACACGACAAAAAGTCACTGGCCCACTGTCTTGTCTACGTAGGTTGTGCCGTTGACGTCTTTGACAATAATGCGTCCCTGTGCTGGCCAATCAGATCTTTTGATAGTGATGAATACGCACGGTGAACTGAGCACAGCGGCAAGGGGGGGTGTTGGAACTGCAGTCTCCACGACCATCTCAACGACAGAGGTGGATTTTGAGAGTTTTCTGATCTCAATCCGATACCCTGAATTTGGCCGCGGTCCCAGAAAGAATGCTAGAACCATAGAATCGTTGAAGTCAACACGGCTTAACGGATTCTGGGGAGGGATCTGTTCTCCGTGCGCGACATCAACCGTCGCTTTCCATACTTGGTTCAATTGCTTGGAATCGCTGATCGGGAATAGCTCCGGGGTAGTGCTTGAGGCATACTGGCCCGTGATGCCGTAGGCCCCACCAATGGAAGAGTTGATTGCAGTCTCGAATGGAATAGATGTCACCATCGCAGTGGGCGACGGAAAAGGCACAGGCGCGGCTGTTGGTACAGGAATAGCAGAAGGCAGTGGATTGGGCGTTGTCGGTTCATTGCAACCGGCAATGCAAATCAAAAGGATGAACGCGATACCAACGCGGTGATGCATGACTGTGCTCACTGACGGTTCGCGTTAGAGCGCCAATCGAGAAGCGAACTTTGCGACGATTGGCAAACTCCACGGCGTAAAACGGGGAAACCTGCGCATCATGCCCTCCTGCCACAAGACGAACAATCGGCCAGGCATTGATGGGAACAACGGTCTGACTATATCATATCACAAATGGGGGGGTGTCAATGGTTTTGGCACAAGATTGGCATAAGTTCGTTGATTCACAATCGCCCGGCACGAGCAGCTAAAGGCTAGTAACTAGCGACTAGCCGCTACCTCGAAAAACGGCTGCTGCCACTCGCCGGCGTGCGCCGCGAAGCAGTGCTCGATCCACGGCACGCCGTCGCGCGAAAGCCGCGACAGCAGCCACTCCTGGCACCGCTCGCGGCCGCTGTGTCCACCGGTCGATCCCAGCAATGTTCGCCAAGCGCTCCCTGCCCATGACGTTCGCGGAATTGTTCGTAAGGGCGACGCCGACGTGCTCGCCCCCTTTGAGGGGTTGCGGGTGCCCGGTGACGGACCGGGGCAAGCCCATCCCCCACGCGGAGGTCGTGCAACGGCGCATGCCCGCCGGGCATGGGTTCTCAGAATGGCACGTAGTGGGACGCGATTATCCCGAGACAGCAGTAAACATCAATCGGCAAGCGGCGGTGTTGACACACACATCGGGGGATTCGAGCGCCTGCGTGCCGCGCCCCTCACCGGCTGCTGAGGACCGGTGAGGGGCGGCTTCCATTGGCGTGGAGCAGGCTAGACGACGATGTTGACCAGCTTGTGCTTGACGTAGATAACCTGGCGCGTCGTTTTGCCTTCCATGTACTTCTGCGCGCCGTCGGCGCCCAGCGCCAGTTGCTTCGCGTCCTCGTCGCCGATGCCGACCGGCGCGTCGATGCGGTCGCGCACCTTGCCGTTGACCTGCACGATCAGCGTGAAGGTGTCCTCGGCGGCCGCCTGCGCGTCGTAGGCCGGCCACGGCTGCTGGTGGATGCTGTATGCGCCACCCAGCTTCGCCCACAACTCCTCCGCGACATGCGGCGTGATCGGCGCCATCAGCAGCAGCATGGTCTTCACAGCCTCGCCCCAGACCGCCTCGGGGTATGCCGCGCCCTCTTTGGCGCGCAGCAGCGCCGAGGCCAGCTCCATCTGCGCGGCGATAGCGGTGTTGTACTTGAACGCGTCCATGTCACCCGTCACGCGCTTGATCGTCTGGTGCACGATCCGGCGCAGCGCGCGCACCTGCTCCTCGCTCGCGGGCGGCAGCACCACGGCGTTCGCCGCCGGCTCGGTCACCAGCGCCCAGACGCGCGCAACCCACTTGCGCGCGCCCTCGATACCGGTCGGGTTCCAGGGGCCGCCCTGGTCCCACGGGCCGATGAACATCAGGAACGCGCGCACCGTGTCGGCGCCGTACCTGCCGACCAGGTCGTCGGGATTGACGACGTTGCCGCGCGACTTGGACATCTTCTCGCTGTCCGCGCCCAGGATGATGCCCTGGTTGAACAGCCGCGTCATCGGCTCGTCGTCCTCGATCAGGCCCGTCGCGTCGCGCATCGCCTTGGTGAAGAAGCGCGTGTACATCAGGTGCATCGTGGCGTGCTCGATGCCGCCCGTGTACTGATCCACCGGCAGCCAGCGGCCGGCGATCTGCGGGTCGAACGGCGTGCCGGTGTGGTACGGGCTCAGGTAGGCGTACTGGTACCACGACGAGTCGGCGAACGTGTCCATCGTGTCGGTCTCGCGCCGGGCCGGCTTGCCGCACTGCGGGCAGGTCGTGTTCAGGAACTTCTTGTGACCCAGCAGCGGCGACTGCCCCTGCGGGTTGAACTTGATTGACGCGTCAACCGGCAGCACGACTGGCAGGTCCTCCTCCGGCACCGGCACGATGCCATGATCAGGGCAGTAGATGATCGGGATCGGCGTGCCCCAGTAGCGCTGGCGCGAGATCAGCCAGTCGCGCAGGCGGTACGTCACGGCCGGCTTGCCCGCGCCGATCTCTTGCAGGCGCTCAGCCACCAGCCGTTTGCCATCCACGCTCGGCGTGCCGTCGAACGGCCCGGAGTTGACCATGCGCCCGTCGCCGGAGTACGCTTCGTCCAGCGGCTGGCCGTTCCAATCCGGCGGCGCGATGACGACCGGGATCGGCAGGTTGTACTTCCTGGCGAACGCCCAGTCGCGCCCGTCGTGCGCCGGCACGCCCATGATCGCGCCGGTGCCGTAGGTGATCAACACGTAGTCGGCGATGTAGACCGGCACGCGTTCGCCGGTCAGCGGGTGAATCGCATAGCCGCCGGTGAACTGGCCGGTCTTCTCCTTGTCGGCGGCCTCGCGGTCGATGTCGGCCATGCGGCGCGCGGCGGTGACATACGCGTCCACGGCCGGGCGGTGCTCGTCGGTCGTCAACTTGGCGACCAGCGGGTGCTCCGGCGCCAGCACGATGAACGTCGCGCCGTACAGCGTGTCCGGCCGCGTGCTGAAGCAGACGATCTCGTCGCCGGCGGCGGTGCGGAAGATGATCTCCGCGCCCTCGCTGCGCCCGATCCAGTTGGTCTGCATCGCCTGCACGCGCTCGGGCCACTGGATCTTTGAGAAGTCCAGCAGTTCGTCGGCGTAGTCGGTGATGCGCAGGAACCACTGCTCCAGGTCGCGCTTGACGACCGGCGTGCCGCAGCGCTCGCAGTGGCGGTCCTCGCCCCAGACCTGCTCGCGCGCCAGCACCGTCTGGTCCTTCGGGCACCAGTCGACGGGCGACATTTTCTTATAGACCAGCCCGCGCTTGTAGAACTGCAGGAAGAACCACTGGTTCCAGCGGTAATATTCCGGCATGCAGGCGACGATCTCCTTCGACCAGTCGAACATGGCGCCCATGGTGCGCAGTTGCTTGCGCATGCGCTCGATGTTCTTCAGCGTCCACTTGTACGGGTGGATGCCGCGCTTGATCGCCGCGTTCTCGGCCGGCAAGCCGAACGCGTCGAAGCCCATCGGGAACAGCACGTTGTAGCCCTTCATGCGGCGGTAGCGCGCGCCGGCATCGCTGGGCGACATGGCGTACCAGTGGCCGATGTGCAGGTCGCCCGACGGATACGGCAGCATCGTCAGGAAGTAGAATTTCGGCTTGCTCGTGTCGTTCAGGTCGGTATGGTACAGACCGCTGCGGTCCCACTGCTGCTGCCACTTGGCTTCGATGGCGGCCGGATCGTAGCGATTCAGATCGCGGGGGCGCGCCGGAGCGACTGTGGGCGCGGCGGCCTTGCGGACGGCCGGCTTCCGGGTCGCGGTCTGCTTCGCGGGCCTGGCGGCGCGGACCGGTTTCTTGCCTGCGGATTTCTTGGCTGATTTGGCAGCGCGGACAGGCTTGCGGGCGGCCGGTTTCTTGGCCGCAGCTTTCTTCGCTGGCTTGGCGATGCGGACGGCCGGCTTTCTGGCCGCAGTCTTCTTGACGCTCTTGCGCGCGGGCGCTTTCTTAGTTGCTTTGGGGGTTGCCATGGTTTTCCTCCACAAACATAGATATCGAAACGGTGTCCGTCGCTAAACGCGTTAGCTTCGCACCGCAAGCGCCGCGCGTCCCGCGCGAACCGGGACCCGCTGATCACCTCGGAAAGTAATTGAATTCATACGGCCCTCGATAAGTTATCCGGGAATAACGCGAATCGACGCGAATATCGGTATCATCGGCTTGGGATCAGGGCTGTTTCAAAGCCGGACAACGCACGCACTACAGCACGTCGTTCCGGCATGCTTTTGGCCGGAACCCACGATGGGGCACGACCCGACAGTGAGCGCAAACCCGGAAATTGTGGATGCCAGCTAGAATCATGCTGGCATGACGTTTTCGCGGCCGCCAGCCAATTGCGAGCTTGCGCCCTGCCCCCTGACACCTGACACCCGATCCCTGTCCCCGCATCACGGCTCCTTGAATACCACGAACTCGCCCTTGCCCACGGGCACGAGCGACGTCGTGTAGCCGACCGTCTGCTTCACCATCGCCATGAAATCGGCGACCTCATACGGGTGCGACACGGCGTTGTCGACGACGAGCAGGCAGCCCGGCTTCAGCACCCGCTGCAGGTCGGCCCAGTAGCCGGTGTAATCCACGCGCTCGGCGTCCAGAAATATCAGATCCCAGCTATTGGCCGGCTGCTGCTTCAGGAACGCGCGGGCGTCGGTCACGTGCTGTGTGATCCAGTCTTGCAGGCCGGCGCGCTTGAAGTTGGCCTCGGCCATCACCGCTTTGTGCAGCGCGATCTCCAGCGTTGTAATGTGACCGCGCAGCGGCCGAACGGCGTGCACCAACCAGAGTGTCGAGTAGCCGTTCGACGTACCAACTTCCAGGACGCGCCGCGCGTGCGTTGCGCGAATCAGCACGGTCAGGAATTCGCCCGTGTCCGGCGTGATATTGAGCATTCGCGCGCGGCGGTCGGTCGCTCGCTCGTCGTTCTCGTTGCCGAACCGTTCCAGTTCGGCCAGCAGGGCGGCCAGTGCGCTGTCCATAACGGCCCTTTCTGCCCGGTTACTGGAAGAATGCCGCGCCGGTGAAGCGCCGGGCGTCGGCGGCCTTCAGCGCGCAGCACGGCTGCATCGGCGGCAGGCCGTCGAGTGCGAACCAGCCGATGTCCAGCACCTCGCTCTCCTGCGCGCGCAACTCGCCGCCGCGCACGGCGCACTCAAAGAACGTGATGAACACCTGCGTCTGGTCGCCGTTGTCGTACCGCTTATCCAACTCCGGCGTCGTGTAGATGCCGATCAACTGCCGGACCTCGACATCCAGCCCGACTTCCTCCAGCGTTTCGCGGCAGGCGGTCTGCGCGATCGTCTCGCCCAGTTCCTGCAGGCCGCCCGGAAAGCCCCATAACTGGTTGTCCCGGCGCTTCTGCAGGAGCACCCGTCCCTGCATGTCGCGGATGCACGCGGCCGCGCCAGTCAGGATCACCTTGTCGTGCCCGACCCGTTCGCGCAGCCAGGCGATGTACGACGGCAGTTCGCCGGCCATTACTTGACCGGCGTCAGCCAGCCGTACTTGTCCGGCGCGCGCCCCTCGACCAGGTCGAAGAAGTACGTCTGCAGGCGCTCGGTGACCGGGCCGCGCCGCCCGGCGCCGATCTGGATGCGATCGACCGAGCGGATTGGTGTAATCTCGGCGGCCGTGCCGGTGAAGAACAGCTCGTCGGCGATGTACAGCATCTCGCGCGGGATGTTGGCTTCGCGCACGGTGTAGCCCATCTCCTGCGCGATGCGGATGACCGCGCGGCGCGTGACGCCCAGCAGGATCGACGAGCTGATCGGCGGCGTCCACACCTCGCCCTGGTAGACCATGAAGATATTCTCGCCGCTGCCTTCGCTGACGTAGCCGTTGGTGTCGAGCGCGATGCCCTCGGCGTAGCCGTTATCCACCGCTTCCATCACGATGAACTGCGAGTTGATGTACTGTCCGCCGATCTTGGCCTGCGCCGGAAAGGTGTCCTGCGCCATGCGCCGCCACGAGCTGACGCCGACGTCAATGCCGGCCGCCAGCGCCTCCGTGCCGAGATAGCGTCCCAACGCCACCGCGCTGATCGCCACCTCGGTGGGGCAGGAGCGCCCGTCCACGCCGAGCGCGTCCACGCCGCGATATACCAGCGGCCGGATGTACGCCGACTCCAGCTCGTTCTTGATGACGGTCTGCACCACCGCCTCTTTGACGACGCCGCGCTCGAACGGGATTGGCATGCGGTAGACCTTGCACGAGTTCCACATGCGGTCCATGTGCGCGTCCAGCGCGAAGATCGCCGCGCCGCCGCCCGCCGTCGGGTAGGCGCGGATGCCCTCGAAGATGCTGGAGCCGTAGTGCATCGCATGCGTCCAGAAATGCACTTTGGCGTCGTCCCAGCGTACGAACTTCCCGCTCATCCAGATCCATTCGGTCGGCTTGATTGGCATGGCTTGGCTCCCGGGCGGCTTAACAAAAAACTCTTCGTCCGCTAGGGACGAAGAGTTTCTCCGTGGTACCACCCTGATTGATAGAAACGGCGCGCCCGATTGCGCGCCCGGCAGTGGAGACGAAGGGATTCGAACCCTCTACCTCTTCAATGCCATTGAAGCGCTCTCCCAAGTGAGCTACGTCCCCGCACCTATCGCTTAGGCCCTTAACGCGGGCAACTCGGCAGAAACTACTGGCGGAACGATGAGTCCGTCGATCATCTCTGCAGCTCACAGGCGAGTTCGGCCTTTGCGCTCCCCGGGGGCGCGGCGCCGGGCTTCCACTCGTGCTTTCCCGGCTCGCTGTGGGGATGGCTTACTACTCCTGCTCACAGCTTTGTATAAGTCCTGCAAGTGGAGACGAAGGGATTCGAACCCTCTACCTCTTCAGTGCGATTGAAGCGCTCTCCCAAGTGAGCTACGTCCCCCAATGCGGAAATCATCATAGCGCATATGGCGGCCTTTGTCAAAAATCGGCGAATGAATTGGACAGGTTCTTGCAATTTACATTCAATTGCGGTAAGATGAGGACTAATTTCGCCTCGGATGCATTATTGAAGGAGAGGTGCTCGTTGCCCGCAGAAGACGGCAAACAGAAGGCGCTCGAAAGCACCATTGCAACGCTCAGAAAACGCTTTGGCGATGGCGCCATCATGCGACTGGGCGCGGAAAGCCGCCAGCCGGTTGAGGTCATCTCGACCGGCTCGATGTCGCTCGATCTGGCGCTGGGCGTCGGCGGCATCCCGCGCGGCCGCGTCACGGAGATCTACGGCCCCGAATCGTCCGGCAAGACCACGATCTGCCTGCATATCGTCGCCGAGGCACAGCGGTTGGGCGGCGTCGCCGCCTATATCGACACCGAGCACGCCTTCGACCCGTCGTATGCCGCCAAAGTGGGCGTCGACGTGGACAACCTGTATATCTCGCAGCCCGACACCGGCGAGCAGGCGTTGGAGATCGCGGAAGCGCTGACGCGCAGCAGCGGCGTCGACGTGATCGTGATCGACTCGGTGGCCGCGCTGGTGCCGCGCGCGGAAATCGAAGGCGAGATGGGCGACACGCACGTCGGCCTGCAGGCCCGGCTGATGTCGCAGGCGCTGCGCAAGCTGACCGGCGCGATCAAGAAATCTAATACAGCCATTGTCTTCACCAACCAGTTGCGCATGAAGATCGGCGTCATGTACGGCAACCCGGAAACGACGACCGGCGGCAATGCGCTGAAGTTTTACGCCTCGGTGCGGATGGACATCCGCAAGACCGACGCGATCAAAGACGGCAACGACCAGATCGGAAGCCGGGTTAAGGTTTCCGTCAAAAAGAACAAGGTCGCTCCGCCATTCCGCATCGCCGAGTTTGACATGATGTTCAACGAGGGGATTTCGCGGGAAGGCGACGTGCTCGACGTGGCGACCAACCTGGGCATTGTGGACAAACGCGGCGCTTACTATTCTTACGATGATACGCGGCTGGGCCAGGGCCGGGAGGGCGCAAAGGCATTTTTGCGCCAGCACCCCGATACCTGCCTGAAGATTGAAAACCAGGTGCGCGGCCAGGCCGGTTTGGCGGCCAAGCCGGGCGCAGATTCATAGCAGCACTGCCTTGTTGCAGCAGTTCTTAGCACGCTATTCAGAGATCAGGCAATTTGATACCGTCAGCGAGAGTGTGGGACCGTTGTATGGGCTTATGGGGTTACGGTGTGTACGGACAGGCAATCAGCGTACGGCTTAAACGGATGACCGGCGCAGGCGCGCGAGATTGGCGCACCATGCGCAGCTTCTTGACGACTCGACCGGCATGGCAACGCTCTCGGTTGCCATGCCCGGTCAACACCGGAACAACTCTCGCCACCGGCCACTGAAATCGGCAGGCCGGCAGACCGACAATCGTAAAACGGATCTCTGATGCGGCTCGTGGCGCCGGCGTAACCGGCTGTCGCGTGCGCGTGCGGATGCAGCGGGCAGTGACGCAGTTGTCACGGCCCGTTTTTGTTTATGCGCGAGCGGAATGACGCATGACACGCAAAGTTACGGCGCTGACGCCCCAGCAGCGGAACAAAGAACGCGTCAACATCTTTCTGGACGGCAAGTTCGCGTTCGGTCTGGCGGCCATCGTCGCCGCGCGGCTGAAGATGGGCCAGTCGCTGTCCGACGACCAGATCGCGCACCTGCAGTCGCTGGACGAGGTCGAAGAAGCGTACAACAAGGCGATCTCGTACCTGTCCTACCGGCCGCGCAGCAAGGCCGAGCTCGAGCGATACCTGAAGGGCAAGAAGCTGAACGGCGAATCCGCCGCGCAGGTTATGGAGCGGTTGGCGGGGCTGCAACTCGTCGACGACGGCGAGTTTGCGCGTTACTGGGTCGAGAATCGCGAACAGTTCGCGCCGCGCAGCAAGTATGCCCTGCGCTCGGAACTGCGCCAGAAAGGGCTGTCCTCTGGCGATGTCGACGCGGCGGTTGGCGCGCTTGATGAAGACGCCAGCGCATACGAGGCGGCCCGCAAGCGCGCCGCGCGCCTGAGCGCGCTTGATCGCGAGACGTTTCAGCGCCGCCTGTCCGGGTTTCTGGCCCGGCGCGGGTTTGGCTACGCGGTGGTCAAGCGCATCGTCACGCGCCTGTGGCGCGAGCAGCACGGCGAAACCGCCGACGACGAATAGCAGTAAACGACTAACAGCGGGCGATGACGTTGCCCGAGTGGTACCGCCGCCACCGGGGCCTCTTGCGCCGGCGATTGCGGATCCTGATGAAAGCGGGGTGCGGCTGAAACCATGGATTTAGTACTGGCTCTTGGGCTGGCCGTAGCGGCATTAGTTCTCGCCGCCGCCGGCTTTGCCGTCGGTTATCAGTTCAAACAAGTACGCTATGCCGAAAAAGTAAAGATCGCGGAGGAAGAAGCGGCGCGCATCGTTCTGGAAGCGCAAAGTAAATCGAAAGACATCATCCTCGAAGGCAAGGACGAGGTCTCCCGGATCAAGGAGCAGCAGGAGGTCGAGCAGAAGAAGCGCCGCGCAGAGTTGCAGGAGCAGGAGCGGCGGCTGCAGCAGCGCCGCGAGAGCCTGGAGAACCGCAACGAAACGCTGGAGCGCCGGGCGCGCAACCTGGACAACCGCGAAAAGGAGATTGAGCGCAAGCACCAGGAGATCGATGATCTGAAGGCGAAGCAGGCCAGGGAACTGGAGCGCGTCGCGGCGCTGTCGCGCGAAGAGGCGCGCGCCATCTTCCTGAAGTCGGTCGAGGAGGAAACGCGGCAGGACGCCGCCCGCCTGATGCGCGAGGTCGAGTCGCGCGCGCGCGAAGAGGGTGAGCGCAAGGCGCGGGAGATCATCTCCACGGTGGTGCAGCGCATCGCCTCGGAGCAGGTGGCCGAGCAGACCGTCTCGATGGTGCCGATCCCCAACGAGGAAATGAAAGGGCGCATCATCGGCCGTTCCGGCCGCAACATCCGCTCGATCGAGTTGGCGACCGGCGCCGACCTGGTGGTGGACGATACGCCGGAAGCGATCATCGTCTCGTGCTTCGATCCGGTGCGGCGCGAAGTGGCGCGCCTGGCGGTCAGCAAGCTGGTGGCCGACGGCCGCATCCATCCGGCGCGCATCGAGAAGGTGGTCGAACAGGCGCAAAAGGAAGTGGATCAGCAGATCATCTCCGAGGGCGAGCGCGCGGCGTTTGAGGCGAGCGTGCCGAACCTGCATCCGGAGATCATCAAGCTGCTGGGGCGGCTCAAGTTCCGCACCTCGTACGGGCAGAACCAGCACGCGCACGCGATCGAAACGTCGAACATCGCGGCGATGCTGGCGCACGAACTCGGCGCCGACGTGGCGCTGGCGCGTGCCGGCGCGCTGCTACACGACATCGGCAAGGCGGTCACACACGAGGTGGAAGGCTCGCACGCGCTGATCGGCGCCGACCTGGCCCGCCGCTACGGCGTGCCGGCCAGGATCGTCAACTGCATCGCGGCGCACCACGGCGAGGAGGAGATGCTGACCGTCGAGGCGATGCTCGTTGAGGCGGCCGACGCCATCTCCGGCGCGCGGCCGGGCGCGCGGCGCGAGACGCTCGAAGTCTACGTCAAGCGCCTGAAAGCGCTCGAAGAGATCGCCACCTCGTTCGACGGCGTCGCGCAGGCGTTCGCTGTGCAGGCCGGCCGCGAGATCCGCATCATGGTCAAGCCGGAGACGATCGACGACCTCGCCGCGCAGCGGCTGTCGAAGTCGATCGCCCGCAAGATCGAGGAAGGCGTCGAGTTCCCGGGACAGATCCGTGTCACCGTCATTCGCGAGACACGCGCGGTGGAGTTCGCGAAGTAGCGTCGCGTCGTCTTGATCGTGTTCCTCGCCGCTTGGCCGTGATGTAGAGCAGGGACGGGCGGGTAGTGCAATGCCGCCGTTCTGGCGGCTCAGAATAATTGAATTGGTTCAAGGGCTCGCGTGTCAGGCGCGAGCCCTTTTTCATTAGCGGTGGTACTTCCGTATCCTTGGGGCTGGTGATTACCCACAGCGACCAGACCGCGCGGGCTATCAAAACCCGCGAGGTCTTGTTGCGCGCCATCCGCGCAGATGTGGTTAATCACCAAAATGGGGGATTGACGATAATTTCAAAGTAGGTTACGATTTTAGTTACAAGCGGGAGGGGGAATCACTGCGGGCCTATCGAAGGAGCCAACGACATGGACGTTTTCAAAGTAACGGCTCGTTCGCGCTCGACGTCGGTTGCGGGCGCTATCGCGGGCGTAATCCGGGAAGGGCAGATAGCCGAGGTGCAGGCCATTGGGGCCGGCGCGGTCAATCAGGCGATCAAGGCGATCGCTATCGCGCGCGGTTACCTGGTGCGCGACGGCATAGATATCGTATGTGTGCCGAATTTCGTTGAAGTGGATATTGAAGGACAGGAGCGCACGGCGCTGAAGTTGACCGTGCAGAAGCCCGGCCTGCCGCTGCCGCCGGTGACGGCGCTGCCGCGCGCCGACTCCGACGAGGGGCATGCCGAGGCGCACGCAGCCTAAATATCTACCGGCTCGCCGGAATGGCGAGTAGCATCACCTCGACGGCCAGGCGCGTATTAACGTTTTGCTCGATCTGCGTTCGCGCGTCCTGGATTGACGACAGGTAGCGCTCGATGGCGCGGAGGTCGAGCCGCTCGGCGTCGTGCTGCAGGCGGTCGGCGAAGTCAGCATGGACGATCGCGGCGGCATGACCGCCCTTGACGAGCAGCAGGTCACGCCACCAGGACAACCAGAGTTCCAGGGCGCCGCGCACATCGGCGTCCTTGGCGGTCAGCCGTCCGGCCAGTTCGATGCGCGCCGCAGTTGGCTGGCCCGGCGCCTCCAGCCATTCCTGCAGTTGCGCGCGTCGCTGCGCCAGCAAGTCTTCGTCCCGGCTCGCTTCGATCGCCCAGCCGATGCGCCCGCCGCTCAGGCGGGCCAGCATGCGCGCGTGCGCCGGGGCCGCGCCGAAGCGCTCCACGAGTGCGTCCTCGACCCGCCCGATCGGCAGCGGCCGCAGCGGCAGTTGCTGGCAGCGCGAGCGGATCGTCGGCAGCACCGACTCCGGGTTTTGCGCCGTCAGCACGATCACCACCTGCGGTGCGGGTTCCTCCAGCGTCTTAAGAAATGCATTGGCGGCGCTGGCGTTAGCCTCGTCAATGTGCTCGACTATCGCCACCCGCCAGCGCGCCTCGTACGGCTTCAGCGCCAGCTCATTCTGCACATCGCGCAACTGGTCGACCAGTATTTCGCTCTTGTCGGCCTGCCGCTTCACTGTGTGCACGTCCGGGTGACGCCCGGCCGCGATCGCCTGGCAGGCGCGGCATACGCCGCACGGCGGCTCGGCGGGTTCGCCGAACAGCGCCGGCGCGTCGCCCGCGGTGCAGTTTAACGCGCGCGCGAAATCCTGCGCCAGCGTCAACTTGCCGATCTGCGCCGGGCCGGTGATGAGATAGGCGTGCGACGGCCGGGTGCGCGCCGCGCGGGCCAGCATGGCGACCGCCCACTCGTGGCCGATGGTGTTCCAGGGCATAGGTAGTTTCCTGAACTGGATTCTATCGGCGCGGGAGCGAACGCGCAAATTGGCGGCGCGTCTGCGCGTCTGGGATGCCCGTCGATATTTTGCGCTGGCGGTTCGCCAACACGCCTATCAGAGTCAGCGGATCGCTTGTCCGCGCGCTTCGTCCGCGTCGAGGCGTACGGCCGGCGGCTTCGACGCGCTCATTTCGACAAACTCAGGGAGCTTTCGCGCGGAGTTGAGCGAGCATGCAACATCACAACTCGAGCCGACCCATGTCTGGTAAGGGCGCGTTGCGCGCGCCTATGCACGTCCCCGCATACCATGCCTTCCAGCCCCGTTCGTCGCAGCAATTCTCATTTTGGAGTCGGCTGCCAATATACCCCCTCATCCCCTGGCCCCTGCTCCCCCGCGCGCGGGGGAGCAGGGGAAAAGTTAGCGGGGAGGGCAACGCCACTTTCTCGTCGCGCCAGCTTGTGTGACAAGCGCTTGAGGGCCAGCGCATAGCAAGCAGCACTAGAGAGTGCCCGTCCAAAGCCAAAATGAGAACGGCTGGTTCGTCGCGCACCGCTTGAAGCCGGACTGCCACGTGAAGTAAAATACCCCCATAACCACGCGCTGCGTCGCGGCGCGACGCCCCAAACCTTGCAGTAGGAGCCTTGCCATGAATGTGCCGTCAACCATCATCAACGAATCGCTCCGCGCGTGGGTTGAGGAGATGGTCGCGCTGTGCAGGCCGGACAACGTCCACTGGTGCGACGGGTCGCAGGCCGAATATGACGGCCTCTGCGAGCAGATGGTCCAGTCGGGCACGTTCATCCGTCTGAACCCCGCAATACGCCCCAACAGCTTCCTGGCGCGCTCCGACCCGTCGGATGTGGCGCGTGTCGAGGACCGCACCTTCATCTGCAGCCACAGCAAAGCCGACGCCGGGCCGACCAACAACTGGGTCAGCCCGCGCGAGATGAAGGAGACGCTGCTGCGGCTGTTTGACGGATGCATGCGCGGGCGCACGATGTATGTCATCCCGTTCAGCATGGGGCCGCTCGGCTCGCCGATCGCCCACATCGGCGTGGAGCTGAGCGATTCGCCGTACGTCGCGGTCAGCATGCGCATCATGACGCGCATGGGCCGCGCGGTGCTCGACGTGCTCGGCAGCGGCGAGTTCGTGCCGTGCGTGCACTCGGTCGGCATGCCGCTCGCGCCGGGCCAGGCCGACGTGCCGTGGCCGTCTAACCCGCAGAAGTACATCGTCCACTTTCCGGAGGAGCGCTCGATCTGGTCGTACGGCAGCGGCTACGGCGGGAACGCCCTGCTCGGCAAGAAGTGTTTCGCGCTGCGCATCGCCTCCGTACTGGCGCGCGACGAGGGCTGGCTAGCGGAGCATATGCTGATCCTCGGCGTCGAAGACCCGAGCGGGCAAAAGACGTACGTCGCCGCCGCCTTCCCCAGCGCGTGCGGCAAGACCAACTTCGCGATGCTTATCCCGCCGCCGGTCTTCCAGGCCGAAGGCTGGAAGGTAACAACCGTCGGCGACGATATCGCGTGGATCAAGCCGGCCGCCGACGGCAAGCTGCATGCCATCAACCCGGAAGCGGGGTTCTTCGGCGTCGCGCCCGGCACCTCGGTGCAGTCCAATCCGAACGCGATGGCGTCGATTGCCGCCAACACCATCTTCACGAACGTGGCGCTGACCGACGATGGGGATGTCTGGTGGGAGGGCATGACGAAGGAGCCGCCGGCCCACCTGATCGACTGGACCGGCCGCGTCTGGGTGCCCGGCGCGGGCCGCCCGGCGGCGCACCCCAACGCGCGCTTCACCGCGCCGATCAGTCAGTGCCCGGTGGTTGACAAGGACTACGACAACCCGCAGGGCGTACCGATTTCCGCGTTTATCTTCGGCGGGCGGCGCAGCGACGTTGTGCCGCTGATCTACCAGGCGTTCAACTGGAAATACGGCGTCTACGGCGCGGCGACGATGGGCTCCGAGATGACGGCCGCAGCCGCTGGCAAACTCGGCGAGGTGCGCCGCGACCCGTTCGCAATGCTGCCGTTCGTCGGCTATCACTTCGCGGACTACTTCAACCACTGGTTCAACTTCGGGCGGCAGATTCCGAACCCGCCGCGCATCTTCTTCGTCAACTGGTTCCGCCGCGACGAGCACGGGCGGTACCTGTGGCCCGGCTTCGGCGAGAACATGCGCATCCTGAAGTGGATCGTCGAGCGGGCGCGCGGGCGCGCCGTCAGCATCGAAAGTCCAATCGGCTGGATGCCGCGCTACGAGGACATCGACTGGCGCGGCCTGGAGAGCTTCCCGCGCGAGCAGTTCAACGCGCTGATGCGCGTCGACCGCGGCGCGTGGCAGCAGGAGACGCTCTCGCACGAGGAACTGTTCGTGCGGCTCTACGACCGCCTGCCGAAGGAGTTGATGTTCCTGCGCGAACTGATCCTGTCGAGCTTGTGGCGCTCACCGGAGCGCTGGGGGCTGGAACCGGAATAGCAGCGCTCACGGACGGCTACGCACCGCCGGGCATCGCGATAAAAACGGGGGCATGGCCTACACAGGCCACGCCCCCGGCATTGCCGCGCCGCGCCGGCTATGCGGCGCCCTGCCGCCCCATCCGTTTGTGCCGGTACATCGCTGCATCGGCCCTATCCAGCAACTGATCGATCGTGCACGGTTCATGCGGGTTGAAGACCGCGATGCCCACGCTGAGCGACAACTGGTACGGACGGGTCGGGTGCGCATTTCGCTCGTCGAGCAGGTCCCGCAAGCGCTGGACCGGGTTAATCACGCCCGCCGCCGTGGCCTCCAGCGGCACGATCCCGAACTCGTCGCCGCCCAGGCGGGCGATGATATCGGACTCGCGAAAGACTTCGCGCAGCACCTCGGCGGCCTCCATGAGCGCATAGTCGCCGCGCGCATGGCCAAACGAGTCATTGATCGCCTTCAGCCCGTCGAGATCGGCAAAGAGCAGCGAGAGCTCCCGTTTCGCGCGCCGGGCCATGCGCAAGTGCTGATCGGCCAGCATGATAAACCCACGCCGGTTGAGCAGCCCGGTCAGGCTGTCGTGGAGCGACAGGGTGCGCAGTTCTTCCTCGATCCGCTTGCGCTCGCTGATGTCGGTAAACACCGACATCACGCCCGAGTAACGCCCGGCAGCGAGCACCGGGCGCGCGCTGACGATCACCGGCACCGGCCGCCCGTCCTTGGTCAACACGGTGGTTTCGTAGCGGCCGGCGACGCCCTGCGGGCGACGGCTCAACTCCGAGGAGACCTCGGCCACCTGCTCTCTCGCGACGATCAGCGACCAGTGCTGGCCGATCAACTCGTCCTCCGAGTAGCCGAGCATGCCGGCCGCCGCCGGGTTGACGAAGGTGATGCGGCCCGACGCGTCCTCCAGCAGTATGCCCTCGACGATGCTCTGGACGATGGTCGCGTAGAACAGGCGCTGGCGTCGCAATTCATCGCGCAGGCTGTGGCGCGCGATCGCGGTGCGCAGCAAGTGTTCCGTCAAGCCGGAACCAAGCACGGCCGGCGTCCAGACATCCTGCGCCCCGAATTGGATGGCCGCCTGCGCGGAGGGTTCGTCAGCGGAATTAGCTAGCACGATGGCGGGTACATGCGGCGCATCGTCCTGCAGGCGGGCGAGCACAGCGAGGCGATCATCGGTGTGGGAAGACAGGTCGAGCAGAACGGCATCGGCGTCGCCCGGCGCATCGGCAGCGATCAATTCGCAGCCATCGGAGGCCAGCACGTCTCGCATGCGATCCGCAAGGCCGGGACGGCCACCGATCAGCACAATACGCAGCGCTCGTGTGCCCATGCGTCGGCTCCAGAAGGTCTGTTGCAGATCGCACCCGCGTGGCAGGATGTGCGATCCGGGGAGATGCGCGCAGCGTGCCTCGTCCGCGCACAAGAGGTCGCTGCCTCTCGCAATTGGGCGCGGCGCGAGATTCCTGACCACGATAATACGCCTGCCGTGCGCTGGCGTCAACTCCGACGACTCTGGTCCAGCAATTCTCACTTTGGCTTTGGACGGGTACTTTCCAATGCCGGCTTGCTATGAACTGGCCCCCCTGGTGCTTGTCACGCAAGCTCGCTCGACAAGAAAGCGGCGTTGCCCTCCCCCCGACCCCCTCCCAACTTCGTTGGGAGGGGGCGAGATTCTAAGGGGATTGGCGCGGCGGCTGCGCCGCCGCGCCAATCCCCGTTAGCTTTTCCCCTTCTCCCCCGCGCGCGCGGGGGAGAAGGGGCCAGCTCTTCCAAACACGCCGCCAGCAGGAGGTTGAGATGCCCCTCAGACGCTTTAAACAAGTCGATGTGTTTACCGCACGCCCGTTTGCCGGCAACCCGGTCGCCGTCATACTCGATGGCGACGGGTTGAGCACCGAGCAGATGCAGGCGATTGCCGCATGGACGAACCTGTCGGAGACGACGTTCGTCCAGACGCCGACGGCGGCCGGCGCCGATTACCGCCTGCGCATCTTTACGCAGACGTCCGAACTGCCATTCGCGGGCCACCCGAGCGTGGGCAGCGCGCACGCCGTGCTTGAAAGCGGCATCGTTTCGTCGAGCAAACAACAGATGATCCAGGAATGCGGCGCCGGGCTGCTCCCGATCCGAATCGAACAGCACCCGGACGGACGGCGGGTCTTCGTTAGAGCGCCGCAAGCCACGCTGCGACTCGGCGACGACCGGCTGCGCGCGCGCGTCGAGGCGGTGCTGGGCGCACCGTTGTGCGCCGGGTCGATCCCGACGCTGGTGGACGTCGGCCCGATCTGGCTGATCGCGGAGATGGGCGATGCAACGGCGGTGCATGCGCTCGCGCCGGATATGGCCGCCATGGCTCAACTGAGCCGGGACATCCAGATCACCGGCATTACGGCGTTCGGGCTGACCGGCCGCAAGCCGGATTCGGTCTACACCCGCTCGTTCGCGCCGATCGTGAACGTGCCCGAAGACCCGGTCTGCGGCAGCGGCAACGTTAGCGTCGGCGCGTTTCTCGATCGCTTCGGCAAACTGGGCGTCACGGGCGCCACATACATCGCCCACCAGGGCAACGAAGTCGGACGCGACGGCGCGGTGGCCGTCGCCATCAACCCGGCAGATCACTCGGTCGAAATCGGCGGCCAGTCAGTCACGGTCATCGACGGGACACTGCGCGATTCGGTGTAGCGGCTCCATCACACACCGCCCGGTGCAAAACCCCCTCCGGGTTTAAGTCCGGAGGGGGCTTTGATTTTGGCGTGGCCGGCGACGTCCCGACCGGCGCTACTTGTAGACTCCGGCGTGGATCAGCTTCATCGCTGCTTCGAGGCCGTCGAGCACGCGCGGGCCGGGGCGGCTGACCAGGTTATCGTCGATCGGGAAGACGCGGTTCTTCTTGACGGCATCGATCGCCGCCCAGCCTTTGCGCGCCTTCACCGATTCAGCCGTCACGCCGTACGCGGCGTCGCTCAGAATGATGATGTTCGGATTGGCCGCTACCACTTGCTCCGTGCTGATCTGCGCGAACGGCAGCGTTGCTTTGGCGAACGCGTTGCGGCCGCCCGACAGCGCGATGATGTCGTTGACGAAATTGCCGGGGCCGACGGTGAACGGCTTGTTCGGGTCCGTGGCGTCCAGTTCCCAGTAGACCAGCGGGTTGTTGACGGCCGACAGCGTCTTCCCCTTATTGGTCAGGTCGTCGAGCCGCTTGCGCATGCTGTCGGTGAGGGTCTTCGCTTTGTCCGGCGCGCCGGTCACGCGACCCGCCAGCGTGATGTCCGCCATGATGCTGTCCATTGTCGTCGTGACCGCGCCGATCTCGACGACCGTCAGCTTCAGGTCTTCGAGCTGTTTCAGGCTGTCGGGCGCAAGGATACCGCCGGCGGCCAGCACCAGGTCGGGCTCTTTGGCGACGATCTGCTCGAAGTTCGGCTTGAAGCCGCCCACCTTCGGCAGATTCTTGACTTCGGCGGGGTAGTCCGAAAAGTCGTCCACCCCGACGACTTTGGCGCCCTGCCCGATGGCGAAGGCGATCTCGGTCGTGCTCGGCGCGAGCGAGACGATACGCTTCGGCTCCTTGGCGATCGTGACCTTGCGGCCCGCGCCGTCGGTGATCGTCAGCGGGAACGGCGCGGGGGTCGGCGTGGGCGGCACTGGCGTGGCGGTCGGCGCGACAGTTGGTGCAGCGGTGGGTGCCGGCACGGCTGTGGTCGTCGGCGGGACGGCTGTTGGCGCGGCAGTGGGTGCGACGGTCGCGGTCGGCGCGCCGCAGGCGGCCAGAACAGTCAGCAGGATAAGCAGTAATAGGGTGTAGCGTTTCATAGGCTCCTTTCAGAAACCCAAAGAGTCATGGTCATGCGTGGTAAACAAAAAGCCCCTCATCTTCAGAAGATGAGGGGCCAAACACGGCAACAAATACGTGATCGGTTCCCGCCCCCTTTCTCGCGAAGGTGCAAGTCGGATACAGAGGCAGGTGATCTGGCTTGCTAGTTGCTAGCGGCTCGTCGCTAGTTGCTAGTTCACAGTTGCGGGACAGCGCCGGACTGTGCGCCCATGAGCGCATTTACCGGACTTCCCCTTTTGAGCCCGCCCTTGCGGAGCGGGACACCTCTGCGGTCGATATTCAGTTGTGAGCGAAATTATACCAGCGCTGAACCTCGCTGCAAAATAGGTTATCCGCGAATAACGCAAACCTGCGCAACAGCGCACCGAATCGAGATCGTTCGCGCACGCGACAGCTAAAGGAACGGCACGCTAGCGCCCGCCCCAAAACACGTCCGCACCGCCGGCGTGGTGCACGGCGATGCCGAGCTTGACCGGTGCCAGCCCGCGCGGGTCGTCGCGCAGGTCGTCGGCCAGCAGCGGCAGCACCGGCCGCGTCGTGTCGATGATGTCGAGCGCATCGAACTGCGCGCGCGTCACCCAGTGCAGCGTGCCCTCGCTGCAGGGCGGCGCGCTTTCCGACGGCCAGCCGGCCGTGTAGTACAGCAGCAGCGTCAGCGGCCCGCCCGGCCGCGCATGCAGGAGCACGCGCCGCAGGGCGAAGTGCGTGATATCGGCCGCCTCGACGCCGGCTTCCTCGTGCAGTTCGCGCAGTGCGGAGCGACTGAGGTCGTCGTATTCGTGGGCCTCGACCAGCCCGCCGAGGCCGGTCCACAGGTTCGGCATGAACTTCTTAGCGGGCGAGCGGTGCAGCAGCAGATAGCGATCGCCGTGCGCCAACATGATGACCGTGTAGGCGACGAACGCGTTCGGCGTATCAGGGTTCATAAGCCGGGCGCAATTCGCGCGCTCGGCACGCGTCTATACGTCGCAGCCTCAATCGTCGCCTCGCGGCCGAGCGTGAAGAATAGCCGGCCAGTCACTGTCATCGGATCATCCATGCATTCACTCCCTCGGATCAATTCTAGAACGTTTGCGGGCATTCCTGCAAAACAGCATACCCGTCCAGATGTTTTGGCGCACCACCGCCTTGTGCCTAGTGCCGCGTCAGGCGGATCTTGTATTCGCAACGGTCGGCACGGTAATCGGTCGTCGTGTGTTCCAGCGCCTGCATGTCGCTTGTGCACGAAACACGGCAGCGCACCAGCAGGGGCGCGCCACGCTCCACGCCGACTGCTCCGTGCGTCGAGACCCGAAGGGTTTCTGGCGCGCCGCTCCCCATCGGCGGCACACCGGCGAAACCCTTCGGTTCTGCCCTGCCGCACCCTCGATTTAGCCAACCCATACAGCAATTCTCATTTTGGAGTCTGCCACCAGGTTGCCCCTCTCATCCCCTGGCCCCTTCTCCCCCGCGCGGGGGAGAAGGGGAAAAGTGAAGGGGGATTGGGTGATAAGCACCTGAGCACCAATGGGATGCCAAGTCGACATTGGAGAGTACCGGCCAAAGCCAAATTGAGAATTGCTGCAACCCATAGCCGCTATTTGCTCCAGTCCCGAGGACACTTTTCCGGAATATCCGCGGGGCCAGGCTGCAATTCTCATTGGTGGACTCTGGCGATCGGCGGGCCGCCATACGATGATACAACACGATGGCGGTTTGTGCTTTCGCCCTGTTTGCCCTACAATCCGCAAGAGCGTCCGCGAGGCGCCCCTCTGACCATGCCTCACCAGATCTTGATCGTCGACCCGGACGAAGCGTTCGGGCAAATGCTCGTGCAAATGCTGTCGCTCAACGGCGACTATAACGCGCGGGCCGTGTCCACCGGCGCCGGCGCACGGGCCGCCGTGAAGGCTGCCGCACCCGACCTCGCCATCATCGACCTGTCGATCGCGGATACCCCGGCCCGGTCGCTGATCAGCGATCTGCGCACGCGCGCGCCCGGCCTGCGCATCATGCTGATCCCGCTCGGCGACGGCCTGCCCGACGAGTACCGCGAGGCCGACATCCAGGGCGTGCTGACCAAGCCGTTCTTCATCGGCGATCTCGGCGATACGATCACGCAGGCGCTCGGCACTGAGCCGCGCGCGCTGGTCGATTTGCCGCCGCCGCCGGAACGCAAAGTTGATGACAGCCCAGCCAGGCCGCGCGTGCGGCAGATCATCAAGTCCGCGCCCGCCGATGCGCCGGCAACGAAAGAACCGGCCGTCGAGAAGCCGGCTCTCCGGCCGCTTCCGCCCGCGCGCGCGCCCGCCGAACCGATACGTGAGACGCCACGCGCACGCCGCACAACTGCACCGGTCACTCCCGCGACCGATTCGACCAGCCTCGAGCGCGTGCTGGCCGCGTTGGCGTCCGAGGTGCGCGCCGAGGCGCTGCTGGTCTTGCGCGATGGCGCGCTGGCGGCGCAGCGCAGCAGCTTGCCGGCACAGCGAATAGAGCCGTTGATCGCCCTGATCAACCGCTGGCAGGCCGTGGCCGGCGAAACGGCCGCACTGGTCGGCGAGCCGTACGGGCGTTTCCGGCAACTGCACATGGAAGGCGACCGCCATCACATCTACGCGCTGGATGCGGCGACCGGCCTGGTGGTGGTCATCATCTGCCGGAACGATGTGTCGTTCGGCACGCTGCGACTGGCGCTCAAGAGCGCCCTCGCCGACATCGTCAAGCTCGTGCGCTGAGCACGGCGCATGGCGCGGGGGCCTGCATGACATACACCAGTTCGCGTCGCAACATAATACTCGCAGTTAGCGCACTACTCGTCTTCCTCATCGCAGTTGCCTTCCTCTGGCCATATCGCGACTTCTTCAACCCGCGCATGACCGAATTGCGCCACGACTTCGGCATCATCGCGCTGCGGCCTTGCACAGCCCCATGCGATACCCCGATTGCCATTGTTGAGGACTATCAACTGAAAACGCTGCGCTTGGACGGTCTTATCGCCCGTGCCGGCACGCCGGACAAGGTCGCGGCCGTGTTCACAGGCAACGCTGAGGAATTCCGGGTCCTTTATCTGTTCTACTATGTTCGTCGCGGGCTGTCATTTTCTGCGACACGTGTCTATCGCCCGCCAGGATCGCCTGTAACTGCACTGAAACCCGACCTTGACGTCGAGTGGGTCAATGTTTGGACCGCACGCACAGAGGACGAATTTTTCTCCGAAATCACCGAGCGATTATTCCGTTATAGCGCATACGGGATACAGAAAGCGCAACCATGGTCTGGCTACCGCGCAATTGATCTCATCATGCCCCAATACTGACCTTGCACGGCTTTGCCTCCTGTTTGGGATTTGGACGTTGGTGTTTGGGATTTTCCTGTCGCGTTTGCCTCCCCCGCACTAGTGCGTATAATACAAATGTTCCATTCGAGGCTGTATTATGGCGCGCAAAAAAGAGACCCCACCTCCTCCGCCCAAACCGCGGTTCACGCTTAACCCGGAACTCTGGAAGCAACTGGTCGCCATTGGACTGATCGCGCTGGCGCTGGTCATCCTGCTTTCCCTTGTCACCGGCGATCGCGGCCCGGCAACGGATTTTCTCATCACGTCGCTGCGCCTGTTCGTCGGCTGGGGCGTCATCCTCGCGCCGATCTGGCTGGTCGCCGCCGGTGCGTACCTGTTCCTCGACAGCCTCAACCGCCTGCCGAACATCGGTCTGGAGCGCCCACTCGGCGCGATCCTGCTCTACCTCGTCGCGCTGGCGTTCATCCACCTCGTCGTCAAGTCGCTCGGCGGCTACTCAGACGCGAAGATGCCGGTCATGGACGCGGGCGGTATGGTCGGGCAGACGGTTGCCAATCTGCTGGTTGGCGCAGTCAACGAGGCGGGCGCATACATCCTGCTCGTCGCGCTCATGTTGGTCGGCATCGTGATGGCGCTGAACATTTCGCTGACGCAGATCCCGGCCATCGTGCAGCACGGATTGGCGCGAACGCGGGGCGAGGCGTTCATGCCCGGCGTCAAGATCAACCTCGGCCCGTCGCGCACGCAGCCGTCGCTGATCCCGCCGCTGCCGGGCAAGGGCGACGAGCAGTCGAGCGGGCGGCGCGCCAGCGTGCAGGCGACCGCTTCGCAACCCCGGGGCGATAGCACGACGGCGCGCCCGGGTGCGCGCGAGAAGAAGCCCGCCGTCGTGCTGGGCCGCGCCGAAGAGCCGCAGCCGCCGCTGCCGCCGATGATGCCGCGCATCATTGGCGAAGTGAAGCACGAGTGGACGCTGCCCAACGCCGACGGCATCCTCGCACCGAACGTGGAGCAGGAGCTGAGCCAGTCGGAGATCCGCGACCGCGTCAAGATCATCGAGCAGACGCTGGGACAGTTCGGCGTGCCGGCGCGCGTGGTCGAAGTCTCGCAGGGACCGACGGTAACGCAGTTCGGCATCGAGCCGGGCTTTGTGGACCGCAAGGGCACCGACGGCCAGTCGAAGCAGGTCAAGGTCAAAGTCTCGGCGATCGCGGGGCTGGCCAACGACCTCGCGCTGGCGCTGGCCGCCTCGCCGATCCGCATCGAAGCGCCGATCCCCGGCCGCGCCATGGTCGGCATCGAAGTGCCGAACTCGCAGACCGCGTTGGTCAGCCTGCGCTCCGTCGTCGAGTCCGAGCCGTACGTCAAGGAAGAGTCGCGGCTCAAGATCGCGCTGGGCCAGGATGTCGCCGGGCAGCCGATCGTCGCCGACCTGGGCACGATGCCGCACCTGCTGATTGCCGGCGCGACCGGTTCCGGCAAGTCGGTCTGCATCAACGCAGTCATCGCCTGCCTGCTGATGACCAACTCGCCGAACGAGCTCAACCTGGTCATGGTCGACCCGAAGATGGTCGAGTTGGTGACCTATAACGGCGTGCCGCACCTGGTCATGCCGGTCATCACCGACGTCGACCGGGTCGTCAACGCGCTGCAGTGGGCGGCCAGCGAGATGGAGCGGCGCTACAAGCTGTTCGCGACGGCGGGCGCGCGCAACCTGGACGGCTACAACCGCCACCAGACCGAGCTCAACGAGCCGAAGCTGCCATACCTGGTCATCATCATCGACGAACTGGCCGACCTGATGATGTCGCGCGCCGAAGAGTGCGAGAAGCTGATCTGCCGTCTGGCGCAGATGTCGCGCGCCACCGGCATCCACCTGATTCTCGCCACCCAGCGCCCGTCGGTCGACGTGGTGACGGGCCTGATCAAGGCCAATTTCCCGGCGCGCATCGCTTTCGCGGTGACGACGCAGACCGATAGCCGCGTCATCCTCGACGGCAGCGGTGCGGAAAAGCTGCTCGGGCGCGGCGACATGCTCTACATGTCGTCCGACTCGTCGAAGCTGGTGCGCCTGCAGGGCTGCTACGTGTCCGACGACGAACTGCGCAAACTGGTCACCTACTGGCGCGGCCAGGTCGTGCCCGATGGCTCGGAGCCGGAGAATGCGGGCGCGATGGCCGAGGCCGCGCCGATACCGCTCGTGCAACGGCCGCTATGGGAGGACGTGATCGCGCAGCAGAAGGCACAGGCCGCCGCCGCCGGGCGCGACGAACTGTTGGATAAGGCGATCGAGGTGGTGCAGCAGCACGGGCGCGCGTCGGTCTCGCTGCTGCAGCGCAAGCTGCGCATCGGCTACAGCCGCGCGGCGCGACTGATTGACCTACTGGAGGAAGACGGCGTCATTGGGCCGCCAAAGGAAGCCGGCCGCGAGCGCGAGGTGCTGGTGCGCGGCAGCACGCCGGCCGACTCCCGCGAGTGGAACGAAGCCGACGAAGAGGAATGACCGGGTTGACAGAATGACACGGTGACAAGATGGCAAGATGACAGGGTGACAGGATGCCCCGTCATCCTCGTGTGATACGAAGAAGGCCCCACGGCGTTGAATTGCCACGGGGCCTTTGTCTTTTTACGCCACCGTGAGTCACAGCGACACAGAGGAGGGACAACTCTGTTCCCTGTTCCCTGTTCCCTGACCCCTGTTCCCTGTTCCCTGACCCCTGTTTCCCGATCCCTGACTCCTGTTCCCTGTTCCCTGACCCCTGTTCCCCGATCCCTGTTCCCTGTTCCCTGACCCCTGTTCCCTGTTCCCTGACCCCTGTTCCCCGATCCCTGTTCCCTGTTCCCCGATCCCTGTTCCCTGTTTCCCGATCCCTGTTCCCTGTTCCCCGATCCCTGACCCCTGTTCCCCGATCCCTGACCCCTGTTCCCCGATCCCTGACCCCTGTTTCCCGATCCCTGTTCCCTGTTCCCCGATCCCTGTTCCCTGTTCCCTGTTCCCTGACCCCTGTTCCCCGATCCCTGACCCCTGTTTCCCGATCCCTGTTCCCTGTTCCCCGATCCCTGACCCCTGTTCCCCGATCCCTGACCCCTGTTCCCCTATCTCTGCCGAATGATGACTGGCACGACCTGCACACCGCCGCCTTTATACGTCATCAGGCCGCACGGCTTTGTGTCGGTGTCGGGGTCGGTCGTCACGGCCAGCACGTTGGAGATCGCCTTGCCGTCGCCGTCGCGCAGCACCACGTACCAGGTGCCGGCTTTGGGCGGGTAGCTGTTCGACAGCACGATCTGCGCGTTGTACTGCGTCGGCGCGCCGGCGTCCTTGAACTGGTTGGCTGAAACGCTGTCCGCGCCCTGCCAGCCGTCGGCCGAGACGTGCATGGTGTATCCGGCGATGGCGTTGCCGCTGCGGTCCTGCACCTGCCCGTTAATGCCGGTGAACGAGCAGTTGTTGGACTTGCTCGTGTCGCCCAGGCTGATCGTGAACTGCCCGGATGGCGCCGTCGTGACGGTGCTGGTCGGCGGCGCGGCGGCGGTCGTGCTGGTTGGCGCGACTGCACCCGTCGTCGCCGTCGGCGGCGCGGGTGTGCGGGTGCGGGTCGCCGTCGCCGCCGGGCGCGTGGGCGTGCGCGTCGGGGTGGCGGTTGCCGGCGGGCGTGTGCTGGTAGCGATCGCCGTCGGCGTCGCCGTGGTGGTCGGTGTGGGCGTGGCGGTCGCCGTCGGCGGCACGGGCGTCTCAGTGGCTGTTGGTGTAACCGTGGGCGTCGGCGTGCGCGTCGGGCGCGCCGTCGGCACGGCCGTCGGCGCGGGCGCAAACGGACCGCAGGCGGCGAGCAGAAGCAGGCCAATGGCCAGGAACAAGAGTCGGCTAGTCATATGCACACTCGCTGTCGCATCCAGGCTGTGCCGATTGTAGCACGGGTGCGCGCCGGACGATAATCACCGCGTTAGTTGCACGCCGGCGGAACCGGCAAATCGAATACAGGGCGTTGCTCAACGCGGGGTGCATGGATCGGCGCAACCTTCATGGCGCCCGCCGCCAGGTCGACAATGATCATGCCATATGGTGATGCCTCAAACTCATAATGTCCCGGAGTCAGCATGAGCACATGGCGTCCCGGTTCGTCACCGACCTTGGGTGGCATCTGAATATCGAGGCTGATGCCGGCCAGCGCTTTGAGGGTGACGACGGGCGCTTTGCCGCCGTGATTCTCGACGACGAGCAGGGCCTTGCCGGGTTCGGGGCGTGCGAACCAGGCCGGGCATGTCGGCGGCGGTGGCGGCGCTGCAGGGGTTGGCGCTACGTAGCCGGCACATCCCGCCGGCACGATCAAGACCGTGACATCGGGCGGGTAGGTCGGAGACCCCCAGCGTACGGCGACCTGCTGTCCGCTGGCTAGATCAACCGTGAAGTTGTGCAAGAACAACGAAAAGCGGTAGCGACCGGGTGCAAAGGACGCGACCAAGCGCGTCGGCTCGCTGCCCGTCCGCTTTGGAAATGGGGCGCTGAAACTGACGCCGTCGATGCCGTCGATAATACTGGAGTTGGTGGTGTGATTCTCGAAAACGATGATGCCTTTGCCCTCTTGCGGTGTTGTGAACCAGGCCGGGCACTGTGGGGGTGACACGACAACGACGGGCGGCGCGCCGCCGGGACACCCCCACGGGGGCGTCAATGGCGAGACGCGCGATACAATGCTCTTGTCTTTTGGCGAATTTCGGCCACCCGCGCCAATCACCGACTCCGCAGTCAATGCCACCAGCCAATACTGGCCGGAACCCAATTGAACTCGAACCGATGTGCCGCCGAATGTGGCGTTGATCGGCAGTTCATAGGCATCCGGCCCCAGTGCCAACGTGATGCGACCGGGTTCCGCGTCAGAAGCGGCCGGTACCTGTAATTCTGATCTGCCCGGAATGTTTCCGACGGCGACCGGTTCGTTGATATAGTTCTCGATTGTCAAAAGCGCCTTTCCGGGCTCTGGGGTGCCGAACCAACCGGGACAGGCAGGTGGCGCTTGTCCGGTGTCCGCGATCGGCTGAGGTGTCGGCGTCGCGGGCAGGCGTGTGGCGGTGGGCGGCGCGGGTGTCTCCGTCGGTGTTCCGGTTGCGATGATGGTCGGCGAATGCGAAGGCGCCGGCGTCGCGGTCGCCGTGCCCGTCGGCGTCGCAGTCGGCGGCACGGGCGTTGCGCTGGGCACAGCGGTTGCCGTGGGGGCGCTGGTCGGCAGTGGCGACGGAGCGGCCGTCGGGATGGGGGTCGTCGTCGCAGGCGCACAAGCCACAACAAAGAGCGACAGAAACATAGCCAACAAGGAGAGCAAGCGGACCATGGGTATCCTCCGCGCGGCAGGGTTGTCTTGGCCTGTGCCGATTGTAGCACAGGCCCGTGCCGAACGGTAGTCACGCGCCGACCGCGCGAGCACGGTCGCACGGTTTGTCAAGCGACTATTGAATCACCCCGGTGCGAGGCCATCCATCCCGGCTTCCGAGCGGCATCGAGCCAAATTGGGGAAAGCCGTCTCCACAAAAAGCGGATCCACGAAGAGACACGAATGGTGCAATTCCGGCTTTGGCGGCGTTCGACCAGTGAGCTACGCAGGATGTATTCTCGCTCACCGGTCGGGCGGTTTGGGGAATCAACAGGGCCAAAACCATTCGTGTTTCTTCGTGTCCCTTGGTGGAAAACGCCGGTTTTCGACTTTTTCTGTATTCTCTCATAAATATTTGCATTAATCTCTTTTGCCTGCTATAATGGCCTAGACTTTGATAGAAAGGGACGACACAGCAATGGCTTCGCAACTTGAAATCAAGAACCTCCATGTCAGCGTGGAGGGCAAGGAAATCCTCAAAGGGCTCAACCTGACGATCAGTCAGGGTGAAACCCATGCTCTCATGGGACCGAACGGTTCGGGCAAGAGCACGCTGGCGTACACATTGAGCGGCCACCCGAAGTACCTGGTGACCGACGGCGATGTGCTCTTTGAAGGCGAGAGCATCATCGCCATGTCGTCGGACGAACGCGCGCGCAAGGGCGTCTTCCTGGCGTTCCAGTACCCCGTCGCCGTGCCGGGCGTCAGCATGGCCAACTTCCTCCGCCTCGCGTATCGCTCGGTGAAGGGCGATTCGAGCCAGCCGGAGTCGCGCCGCGAAGAGGTGCTCTCCATCCCGAAGTTCCGCAAGCTGATGCGCGAGAAGATGGCGATGCTAAAGATGGACGAATCGTTCGCCACGCGCTACCTGAACGACGGCTTCTCCGGCGGCGAGAAGAAGCGCGCCGAGATCCTTCAGATGGCGATCCTCGAGCCAAAGATTGCGATCCTCGACGAGACCGACTCCGGGCTTGATATTGATGCCCTGCGCATCGTATCCGATGGCGTGAATCTGCTGAAGGGGCCGAATCTCGGATTGCTGGTCATCACGCACTACAACCGCATCCTGAACTACATCAAGCCCGATATCGTGCACGTGCTGGTGGACGGCGCGATCCAGCGGAGCGGCGGCCCCGAGCTGGCGCTGCAACTGGAAGAGACGGGCTATGAGAGCGTGGTGAGGTAGTTTTTCACCACACAGGGGGATAGAGATGTCTATAGACGAGCAGAAGCAACTACTGGACTTTGGCGCGTCGGGCTCGACGTACAAAGAAAAATACGGTTTCTTCGATGCGGAGAAATACTCATTCCGCTCGCGCAAGGGCCTGAACAAGGACATTGTCGAGGAAATCTCGTGGATGAAGAATGAGCCGGATTGGATGCGCCAGTTCCGGCTGCGCGCCTACGATATATTTGAGAAGAAGCCGCTGCCGCAGTGGGGCGGCAACCTGAACGAGATCAACTTTCAGGACATCTTCTATTATGTGCGTGCGTCGGAGAAGTCGGCCAAGAACTGGGACGACGTGCCGACCGATGTGAAGCGCACGTTCGACCGGCTGGGCATCCCGGAGGCCGAGCAGAAGTTCCTCGCCGGCGTCGGCGCACAGTACGAGTCGGAGTCGGTCTACCACTCGATCAAGGAATCGCTGACCAATCAGGGCGTGCTGTTCACGGACATGGACACGGCCGTGCGCGAGCACTCGGACATCGTCAGGAAGTATTTCGCGACGGTCATCCCGCCGGCCGACAACAAACTGGCGGCGCTCAACAGCGCGGTCTGGTCCGGCGGCTCGTTCATCTACGTGCCGCCCGGCGTGCACGTGGACATGCCCCTGCAAGCGTATTTCCGCATCAACGCCCAGAACATGGGGCAGTTCGAGCGCACGCTGATTATCGTGGACGAGGGCGCCTTCGTGCACTACACCGAGGGCTGCACGGCACCGTCCTACACCACCGACTCGCTGCACTCGGCGGTGGTCGAGGTCATCGTGCATAAGGGCGCGCGCGCCCGCTACACGACGATCCAGAACTGGTCGTCGAACGTCTACAACCTCGTCACCAAGCGCGCCGTCGCCTATGAAGACGCGACGATGGAGTGGGTGGACGCGAACCTCGGCTCCAAGCTGACCATGAAGTACCCGTCGGTCTATATGCTCGGCAAGGGCGCGCACGCGGAGATGCTGTCGATCGCGTTTGCGGGCAAGGGCCAGCACCAGGACGCCGGCGCCAAGGCGGTACACGGCGCGCCATACACCACCAGCAACATCATCAGCAAGTCGATCAGCAAGGATGGCGGGCGTGCGGGCTACCGTGGCCTGGTCAAGGTCTACAAAGGCGCCGAGGGCGCCAAGTCGACCGTGCGCTGCGACGCACTGCTGCTGGACGAGACCTCGCGCTCGGACACCTACCCGTACATCGAGATCGACGAGGACAACGTCAGCGTCGGCCATGAGGCGACCGTCAGCAAGATCGGCGACGAGCAACTCTTCTACCTTATGAGCCGCGGCATCTCGGCAGACGACGCGGCGGCCATGATCGTCAGCGGTTTCATCGAGCCGATTGTGAAGGAGCTGCCGATGGAATATGCGGTCGAGATGAACCGGCTGATCCAGCTGCAAATGGAAGGTTCGGTAGGTTAAGTCCACCTTCGGGGGGAGGGGGACGGGAGACCGGGCGGGCGGCCGCCCGTCCGGTCTCCCGCTTTTTGCGAATGCACACACAACGCCCGGCGCGCAGGCGACCGGGCCGGTACGAAGCGGAGAAGCGATTACGATGACTGAATTAACGACGACGGGGCTGGCATCGGCCGCGACCGTGGAAGCGCTCTCGAACAGCCGCAACGAATCGGGCTGGGTGCGCAAGGCGCGACAGGATGCGTGGGCCATTTACCAGCGCACCCCGATGCCGACGATCAACGACGAATTGTGGCGGCGCACCGACATCAGCCTGCTGAAGCTCGACCAGTTGCAGGCGGTGCTGACGACCGGCCCGCAGGCGAACTCCGTGGACGCACTGCCGGACGGTGTGCGCGGGCTGCTGGATGCCGGCGATGCCGACGCGGCGGGCTACCTGGCACAGGTCGACTCCGCCACGGTGTTCAATTCGCTGCGCGACGACCTCGCGAAGCAGGGCGTGATCTTCTGCTCGCTGGAGACGGCGATGCGCGAGCACGCCGGGCTGGTGCGCGACTACTTCATGACCAGCGCGGTGCCGCCGACCTACGGCAAGTTCGAGGCGCTGCACGGCGCGCTCTGGTCGGGCGGCGTGTTCCTGTACGTGCCGCAGGGCGTGAAGGTTGAACTGCCGTTCCGCGCCGGCTTCTGGCAGGAAGCCGCCCGCGCCGGCATCTTCCCCCACACGCTGATTATCGCCGACGCCGGTTCTGAAGTAACATACATCGAATCGTACGGGTCGCAGACCCAGCCGGAAACGGCTATGAGCGACCACGCCGTCGAACTCTTCCTCAAGGAAGGCGCGAACCTGACGTTTGTCACGCTGCAAAACTGGGGCCGGCACATGTACTCGCTCGGCGCCCAGCGCGGCATGATCGAGCGCGACGCGACGCTGCAGTGGGTCATCGGCACGCTGGGCAGCAAAGTGACGAAGACGCATCACGAGCTGTTCATGCTCGGGCCCGGCGGCAACGGCAATATTCACGGATTCTATTTCGCGGACTCGAAGCAGCACCTCGACCACCATACGCAGCAGGAGCACTTCGCCGGCCACACGACCAGCGACCTGATGTTGAAGGGCGTGCTGAAGGATCAGGCGCGCACCGTCTATCAGGGCCTGATCCACGTGCACAAGGCCGCGCAGCGCTCCGACGCCTACCAGGCGAACCGCAATCTGATCCTGTCGCCGAAAGCGCGCGCCGACTCGATCCCCGGCCTGGAGATCGAAGCCAACGACGTGCGCTGCACGCACGGCGCGACGGTCGGGCAGGTCGACGAAGAGATGATGTTCTACCTGCGCTCGCGCGGCTTGAGCGAGCCGCTGGCGCACCGGCTGGTGGTCGAAGGTTTCTTTGAGCCGTTGATGGACCGCATCCCGCTGGAAAGCGCGCGCCAGAAGCTGCGCGAGGCGATCCAGGATAAACTGGGCGCGTTCTAGGCGCTGCTTCCCGCATCGGGGGCGGCCGGAATGCCGCCCCCGATGGTAACCATGGACGACTATTACCGCGAAATCATTCTCGAGCATTACAAGCGCCCGTCGTATCGCGGGCAGATCCCCGGCGCCACCATTACGCATGAGGAAGACAACCCGCTGTGCGGCGACCGCATCCGAATCGAGTTGCTCGTCGAAGCGGGTGTCGTCAAGGATGCGCGCTTCAACGGCCAGGGCTGCGCGATCAGCCAGGCCTCGGCCGATATGCTGATGGAAGAGTTGCGCGGCAAGACGCTCGACGAGGCGCGGCAGCTCGACAAGCAGTTTGTGCTCGACATGCTCGGCATCCCGCTGACCCCCGCGCGCCTGAAATGCGCCCTACTCTCGCTGAAGGTGCTCAAGGTCGGCGTGTACGGCGCGCAGGCGTGGGCGGCCGACGAAGACGACGACTAAGCTGGCGCTTCACCACACCCCAAGGACGGCTTCATTCACATGCCCGCTTTTCACAAAGTAGCCAAGACCGCCGATGTGAAGGACGGACAGGCGAAGGTAGTTGAGATTGGCGACACCCGCGTGCTGCTGTGCAAGGTGGAAGGCCGCATCTGCGCCATCGCCGATATCTGCACGCACGACGGCGGCCCGCTCGGCGAGGGCGACCTCGACGGCCACGAAATTATCTGCCCCCGGCACGGCGCGCGCTTCGATGTGCGCACCGGCGCCGTGCTTTCGTTCCCGGCCATCATGCCCGTGGACGCCTATCCCGTCATGGTGGACGGCGACGACGTGCTGGTGGATGTGGACGCGTAAGGTCAGGGAGGAATTGCGATGAACACGTTTGACACGGATCGCCCGCAGCCCGAGGATCCCGATACGCCCGAAGGCCACGTCAAGGCGTCGCTGCGCAAGGTCTTTGACCCCGAAATCGGCCTGAACGTCGTCGAGCTCGGCCTGGTCCGCGAAATCAAACTCGACGGCGACCCGGCCGTGATTGACATGATGATGACCACGCCGTTTTGCCCGTACGCGGGTTGGCTCGTCCAGCAGGTCAAGCAGCAGGCCGAGCAGGTTGCGGCCGGCAAGACCTTCCGCGTCAACGTCCTGGCCGATGTCTGGAGCCCGGAACTGATGGAAGATCCCGGCTTGCTCACCGGCTGGTCGTAACCCGCTCGCGCCCACGAGGCCGCTATGCCGCTCGACAGTTTTCATCGCGAGATCAACTACCTGCGCATCTCGCTGACCGACCGCTGCAATCTGCGCTGCTCGTACTGCATGCCGCTGCACGGTCTGACCTTCACGCCGTCGCCCGACCTGCTGACGGCCGTGGAGATCGAGAAGGTTGTGCGCGCCGCGGCCGGCATCGGCTTCAACAAGTTCCGGTTGACCGGCGGCGAGCCAACCCTGCGTGCCGACATCGTGGAGATCACGCAGCGCATCGCCGGCGTTCCCGGCGCCAATGACCTCGGCATGACGACCAACGCCATGCTGCTGGACAAGCTGGCGCGGCCGCTCAAGGCGGCCGGGCTTAAGCGAGTCAACATCCACGTCGATTCGCTGAATGCAACGCGCATCAAGGCGTTAATGCGTTTCGCGGACCCCGATGCCATCTGGCGCGGCATTCATGCGGCCGAGGATGCCGGGCTGACGCCGCTCAAGTTCAACGCCGTCATCGCGCGCGGCTTCAACGAAGACGATGCGATCGAACTGGCACGGCTGACGCTGGAGCGCGCCTGGCAGGTGCGTTTCATCGAGTTGATGCCGCTTGGCTCAGGCCCCGAGGCGCAGTTTTCCATCGACCGCTACGTGTCCAATACCGAGATTCGGCGGCGCATCGAGGACGCGCTCGGCGAATTGCAGTATGTGCCGAACGAGAACCCGTCCGATGAGGCCGTCCGCTTCCGCCTGCAGGATGCGCCCGGCATCATCGGCTTCATCAGCCCGGTCAGCGAGCCGTACTGCGGCACGTGCAACCGCATGCGCCTGACGGCCGACGGCAAGTTCCATCTCTGCCTGCTGCACGACGACGAGATCGACATGCGCCAGATTCTGCGCGGCGGCGGCACGATCGCCGACCTGCAGGAGGCGCTGAACCGCGCGATTACGGCGAAGCCGACCGGCCACGGGCTGGCGACCGGCATCCACACGGTGAACCGCAAGATGCACCAGATCGGCGGCTGATCCGCCGGCGCAGCTATGACGAGGCCCCTTCATGACCACTGCTTTTGATACGGCCGCCATCCGTGCGGATTTCCCGATCCTGGCTCGCGCATTCGACGGCCTGCCGCTGATCTATCTGGACAGCGCCGCAACCTCGCAAAAGCCTGAAAGCGTCATCCGCGCGATGGACGACTACTACCGCCTGCACAATGCCAACGTGCACCGCGGCATTCACAAGCTAAGCGAGGAAGCGACGGCGCTGTACGAGAACGCGCGCAAGCGCGTGGCCAAGTTCATCAACGCGGCGTCGTGGCGCGAGCTGGTCTTCGTCAAGAACACGACCGAGGCGATCAACCTCGTCGCGTACAGCTGGGGCCGCGCCAACATCCGCGCCGGCGACGTCATCCTTTCGACCGAGATGGAACATCACTCCAATATCGTGCCCTGGCAGATGCTGGCCGCCGAGAAGGGCGCCCGGCTGGAGTTCGTGCCCGTCACCGACGACGGCGTGCTGCGTATGGACACGCTCGACGCACTGCTGACCCCGCAGGTCAAGCTGTTCACGTTTACCGCCATGTCGAACGTGCTTGGCACGATCAACCCCGTGGCTGAACTGGTGCGCCGGGGGCACGCCGTCGGCGCCATGACCCTGGTGGACGGCGCGCAGGCGGTGCCGCACATGCCGGTGGACGTGCAGGCGCTCGACTGCGACTTCCTGGCATTCAGCGGCCACAAGATGTGTGGGCCGACCGGCAGCGGCGGCCTGTACGGCAAGCGCGCGCTGCTGGAGGCGATGCCGCCATTCATGGGCGGCGGCGACATGATCCGCAGCGTGCACCTGCACGAATCGACCTGGAACGACCTGCCGCACAAGTTCGAAGCGGGCACGCCGTCGATCGCCGAGGGCGTCGGGTTGGGTGCGGCGGTCGACTACCTGACCGCCATCGGCATGGAGCGCATTCGCCAGCACGAGATCGATCTGGTTGGCTACGGCATCGACCGGCTGGCCGAGGTCAGTGATCTGACGCTTTACGGCCCCGCCGACCCGGCCATTCGCGGCGGCACGCTCACCTTCAACCTGAAGGGCGTCCACGCGCACGACCTGTCGACGCTGCTGGACCAGGACGGCATCGCCATTCGCGCCGGGCACCACTGCGCCCAGCCGCTGATGGAGCGCTACCATGTGGCCGCCACAGCGCGTGCGTCACTTTACCTGTATAATGAGCCAGCCGAGATCGACCGGCTGGTCGCCTCGGTACGGCACGCCAGACAGGTGTTCGGCGAATAGGGCGTCAGCAAACCGGGTCAACCGGCCCGTTTTTGACGGTATCGCCCTCTTGTGTTATATTACCAGCCGCTATCGGCGCTTTCCAGACCCGGAGGATAAGCTTATCAGTAGCAAGAACTCGCGAATTAACGAGCAGATCCGTGTACGCGAAGTCCGTTTGATCGACGTAGACGGCAAGCAGTTGGGTGTCGTGCCCACGCGCGAAGCGCTTGAAATGGCGCGCGCAAAGCAGGTGGATCTGGTCGAAGTCGCGCCCAACGCGGCGCCTCCGGTCTGCCGCCTCCTTGACTTCGGGAAGTTCATGTATGAACGGACGAAGAAGGAGCGCGAAGCCCGCAAAGCGCACAAAGTGCAGGAGCTAAAAGAACTGCGCTTCAAGCCGACGACCGACGAGTATCACATTGGCTTCAAGCTCAAGCAGGCGCGCAAATACCTGTCGGACGGCTCCAAAGTCAAGGTGAGCGTGTTGTTCCGGGGCCGCTCGATCACGCACCCGGAAGTCGGCAAGCGGCTGTTGGAACTGGTGGTGGAGAAGCTCGGCAGCGATGCGGCGCTGGAGCAGCCGCCGAAGATGGAAGGGCGGTCGCTGCAGATGGTGCTGGCGCCGCCGCCCAATACCGGGAAGACCAAGCCCGCGGAGAAGGCCGCTGCGCCGGCCAAGGTTCCGCAGGCATCAGCGTAGTGATATGCGGTTTGCTGCAGCGACATCCAGAGCTCACGGCCGGGCCGTGGGCTTTGTTTTCGATTCTGGAAGGAAGGTATCATGCCTAAACTTAAGACGCACAAAGCCACATCCAAGCGATTCAAGAAGACGGGTACCGGCAAGTTGGTGCGGACGCACATCGGCAAGAGCCACCTGCGCCGCCGCTCGGCGAAGCGCGTGAAGCGCGGCTTCGACAAGACTGAGGAAGTCGCGACGAAGGGCAACCAGCGCCGCGTCAGCCGGCTCGCGCCGTTCATGAAGTAGTCTTACCACGATTGCCAGAGGAGCAGTGCTATGACCAGAGTCAAGGGCGGACCGCAAGCGCGACGCCGCCATAACCGGGTACTGAAAGCCACCAAGGGCCAGCAAGGCGCGCGCCATCGCCTGATCCGCCGCGCCAACGAGGCGCGCCTGCACTCGATGGCGTACGCTTACCGCGACCATCGCAACCGCAAGCGCGACATGCGCCGCACGTGGATTATCCGCATCAACGCGGCGGCGCGCGCCCACGGCCTGTCGTACAGCAAGTTCATGGCCGGGTTGGCCGGCGCCGGTATCGAGATCGACCGCAAGATGCTCGCCGATCTGGCCGTGCGCGATAGCGCGGCCTTCACCAAGCTGGCCGAGTTAGCCGCCCCCAAGTCGAACTAGCCGTGATCGCGAGCCTGCAGAACGAGAAAGTCAGGCAGGCACGCGCGCTGGCCGGCCAGCGCAAAGCGCGCGAGCGCCTCGGGCAGTTCGTGATCGAGGGCGCGCATCTGCTGCAAGAAGCTGAAAGAGCGGGCATCCAGCCCGCTCTTCTGTTTTTCAGCGAGGCGGCGCTGCAGACGCCGGACGGCCGCCGTCTGGCCGCCCGCTGGCCGCGCATCGCCGAGACCGTCAGCGACAAGGTGCTGTCCTCCCTCAGCGAGACGGTCAGCCCGCAGGGCATCGTGGCCGTGGTGCCGTTCCCCGCGCTGGTTCTCGCGCGCCGTGAATTGCTGCTGGTGCTCGATGGTGTGCGCGACCCCGGCAATGCCGGCACGCTGCTGCGCAGCGCCGCCGCCGCCGGCGTCGATGCGGTATGGTTTGGCCCCGGCTGCGCCGACCTCTACAGCCCCAAGGTGGTGCGCGCGGCGATGGGCGCGCATTTCCGCCTGCCGGCGCGGGTCGCGTCCGGCTGGGCGGAGCTCGAAGCCGCCGTCGACGGGCTGGACGTGCTGCTCGCTGACGCAATGGGCGAGACCGACTATGACCGCTGGGACTGGCACCGCCCCGCGGCACTGGTTGTCGGCGGCGAGGCGGCCGGCGCGGGCGCCGAAGGCCGCGCGCGGGCGACGCACCGCGTGCGCATCCCGATGCACCGCGATACCGAATCGCTCAACGCGGCTGTGGCGGGTAGCATCATCCTCTTTGAGGCCGCGCGCCAGAGACGGCAAACCTCCCCCGCGCACCAATAATCCAATTCGTTCGGGCGCGTACAACGCGCCCGGTCACGCAATGGGCACATGCCATGTGCCCCTACGCATCGCCGGCGTGATCGTTCCGCAGGGCCTGCTACACCCAGCCAACCGCCACGATCGAGCGGCGACGTGGTCGGAGGTCAACCCGACGGACCGCTGGCGGTCGTACACCTGCGACGAACTGGCTGCGCGCGACAAAGCGAGCCTCGACATTTTCTGGCTGCGCGACGAGAGCCTCGAGGACTCAACGAACCTCCTCGACCCGGACGTGCTGGCGCGCGAGACCATGGAGGACCTGCAAGCGGCGATGGCGCAGTTCGCGGAGGTCGCCGGGGAGTTGGAGTAATGCTTTACAAACGGTTCGCCGCATTCACCTAACACGCGAAAAGACACGTAGGACCATGATCGAAAAGATGGCCCGCGCGCGGCGCGCACCTGCCCACCCCGTTGGATGAGGCGCCGCGCCTGCACCGTAGCGACGGTCGATTCGAAGCGCCGGCGTTTGTCGTCGAGCGCCGGCTGGCCGTGTGGGTTCATAATTTATGAAGAAAACAGCAGACCCGCCGTTGGGGCGGGCTTTTCAGCGGGTCTCGTCCTCGGCGGGCGGGCGGCGCCGCCGGCGGATCGTAAACATGACGATCGCGCGGATGAACGCGCTCAGCGACGGCTCGCGCGCTTCGTGCGCGACGAGCTTCAGTTCCTCCAGTTCCTGGTAGTCGAGTGTGAACGTGATATTGTGCGGGTCTTCAAACTTTTTCGGCCGGGCCATAGGCTCCTTTCCATATCAGAACATTTGTTCTATACCGATACTATAGCGCGCCTGCGGCTGCTTGTCAAGAGCCGGCGGCTGAATCAGCAGTTCTCATTTTGGAGTCGGCTGCCAATATGCCCCCTCATCCCCTGCCCCTTCTCCCCCGCGCGCGCGGGGGAGAAGGGGAAAAGCTGACGGGGAGGTGCGCGGCGGCGGCGCAGCCGCCGCGCACCTCCCCTAAGAATCTCGCCCCCTC
>JACRMK010000099.1 GCA_016235055.1 Chloroflexota bacterium
ATGCACTAGAAGCCGGGCGTGAGGATGGCCATCGAAATCACCGAGAAAGTCGTTGGGGAGGCACGGGTTGATGGCTGAACCCGTGTTAGGTCTCCAGCCGCTTGTCTCGGCCTCAAGCAGGTGAGCGGCTGTGCCGGGCGTCCGAAGGCGTGCATCACCCGCTACTCAAACCTACCTATCGCGGCCGCTCGCCAATGGGAATAGACGCCAAGCGCAACGGCCTTGACGCCAGCAATTCTCATTTTGGAGTCGGCTGCCAATATGCCCCCTCATCCCCTGCCCCTTCTCCCCCGCGCGCGCGGCGGAGCAGGGGAAAAGCTAACGGGGAGGGCAGCGCCGCTTTTTCGGCGGGCCAGCTTGCGTGACAAGCGCCTGAGAGCCAGCGCATCGCAAGCGGCATTGGAAAGTACCCGTACAAAGCCAAATTGAGAATTGCTGGCCTTGACGCATCCGCAGCATACGACTAAAGTATCCATATGCACCCATGTGAGATTCCCATGCAGAAGGGCCAGCTACGAGGCGAGAATCTGTGGCGGAACGCCATATGTCCCACCGGCCTGACGCCTAAACGCGCGGCTCCCGAGGCCGCTTGGCAACGACTGCTCGAGGTTGAAACCCGGCCGCGCATCTGCCCTCTACGCAGCACCACCATGTGCATGGACGATGATGTCGCATCCCGTAACGCGCGGGTGCAGGAGTCAATGGGTTGACCACCAGCCCTCTCTTCCAGATCGGCGACCGCTTCGAACTGTACCCGGCGCCGGGCGACCTACGGCACGGGGTGCTGCCCCTGGAGCCCGCATTGAGTAGCGTCTTCGCGCAGCGCGAGATCGTCATCACGTCCAACGACGCGGCCGACGTGGCGCGGATCGCCTATGACTCCGAGCGCAACGCGTTGCAGAGCCCGCAACTGCGCCACCTGGAGAGTCAGCCAGGACTGCTCGTGCTGGAGTGTGCTGGAACCGACCCGTACCGCTTCCGGCTGATGGTCGAGCCGCCACCCGCCGTGCAATTGCCGGTGGCGCCATCCGGTGCGCCGGTCACATATTCCGCCGACGATAGCCAGTTTCTGTATGCCGACCGGCGCACGATGGCGCACTGGAATAATTTCCGTCTCAGTTTGCAAGCCGAGCACCTCGGCATGGTCGCGGGCTTCGACCAACTGCTTTGCCTGCCGTGGCTGCGCGACGTCGAGTTGCTCGACCACCAGTTACGCTCGGCGCGCACCGTGTTGCGCCGCCTGCGCGGGCGTGCGCTGCTCTGCGACGAGGTCGGACTGGGGAAGACGATCGAAGCCGGCATCGTCATGCTGGAGCTGATCGTGCGCGGGCTGGCGCGCCGAGTCTTGATCCTCACGCCGCCGTCATTGGTGGAGCAATGGCAGGGCGAGTTGAGACGCAAATTCGGCCAGGACTTTGTCGCCTACGACGACCCGGCGTTCCGTGCGGGAGGCCCCGGCGCCTGGGCGGCCCATGACCGCATCGTCGCCTCCTACCATACCGCCAAGCGCGAGCCGCACCGCAGCGCGATCCTGGCGCAGGATTGGGATTTGCTGATTGTCGACGAAGCCCATCATTTCCGAAAGCGCCGCACTCTGCTGTGGCAGATGGCCGCCGAGTTGCGCCGGAAATACGTTCTGCTGCTCACCGCCACGCCTGTGCAGAACGACCTCGATGAGCTGTTCAACCTGGTGACCCTGCTGCAGCCCGGCCTGTTGAGCACGGCGCGCTCGTTCCAGCGCCAGTACGTCGACCGGCGCGACAAACTGATGCCGCGCAACGTCGAGCAATTGCACCAATTGCTGGCCGAAGTGATGGTGCGCAACCGCCGCTCGACGGTCGGCATTGCGCTCACGCGTCGCACCGCGCGCACGCGGCTTGTCACCTTCGGCGAGCGCGAGCGTGCCCTCTATGTGGCCGTGTCGCAGTTTGTCCGACGTCATCTGGCCGCCGCCGACAGCCGGCGCGTGATCACGCGCATTGCGCTGGTCACCCTGCAAAAAGAACTGGGTAGCTCCAGCCAGGCCGCCGTGCCCACGCTAGAACGCCTGGCGCTGGACGAGCGGCTCTCGGATGGCGACCGCCAGGAACTGCATGCACTGGCCGCGCTGGCGCGCGAGACCGGCGACAGCGCTAAAGCCGATGCGCTGCTGGCGCTGCTCAACGAGTTCCCGGACAAGATGGTCGTCTTCACCCAGTTCCGCGCCACGCAAGCGTGGCTGGCTGCGCGGCTCGCGCAAGCGGGCGAGCGCGTGGCCGTCTTCCACGGCGGGTTAAAGCGGCTGGAAAAGGAAGCGGCGATCCGCGCCTTTGAGGGCGAGGCGCGCATCCTGCTCAGCACCGACGCCGGCAGCGAGGGACGCAACCTTCAGTTTTGCCACGCCATCTGCAATGTCGACTTGCCCTGGAACCCGATGAAGATCGAGCAACGTGTTGGTCGCCTGAGCCGCATCGGCCAGCGCAGCGAGGTCCAGGTATTCAACCTGGCAGCGGCCGATACGCTCGAAGCGGCGGTGCTGCACCTGCTCGAAGCCAAGATCGCGATGTTCGAGCTGGTCATCGGCGAGATCGACATGATCTTGGGCAACCTGGACGAGGATAAAGAATTCGAGGACGTCGTGACCGACCTGTGGGCCGAATCGCGCGACACAGTCGAGTTCCAGGGCGCGCTCGACCGCCTCGGCGACCAACTGCTCGCCGCCAAAGACGCCTACCTCCGCCAGCGCGCCCAGGAAGACCGGCTGTTCGGAGAGCGCTTCGCGCCGGACGGTTAACGTGAGCGATCCCCTCGAGCAATTCCTCCTCGACTACGTCGAAGCGATCGGCGGCTTGACGGATCCGATCGAGCCGCAAGTCTATGCTGTGCTGCTGCCCGATTCCGACACGCCGCGGCGTGTCGCGTTCGACCCCGACGCTCTGGCAGAGCATCCGACGGCGCAATTGCTCACCTTCGGTAGCACGCTGCTCGACGAGTGGCTCGCGCAAGCGCACATGCGCGGGCGCATCGCCATCGCGTTCCTCGACGACTTCAACGTGCGGCCACACCGGCTCGAACAGCGCCTCTCCCGAGAACTGACCCTGCCGGACTCGCTGTCCTTACAGGTACAGTCTGTTCGGCCGCTCTACGTGAGTCATGCCATCTTCTGGTTCGAAGCTACCTTCATCAGCGACGAAAAAGAGCAGGCGCTTTACTCCCTGGCGCTCGACCGCACGTACGGACGGCCGGTGCGCCATCTCGACGCACTGCTGGCCGGTGAGCGCCTGGCAGACCTGCGGCGCTGGGCCTTTCCCGATGCACCCGCACGCCCGCTCGACGAGTGCTACCGTTCGGCCGTGCAAGGCGTGGGGCGCACACTGAGCGCGGAGATCAACACCCGCCGACACCAATTGCAGCACCAGGTTGCCGACCAGAGCGAGCGAATGCGGCGCTACTACACCGACCTGCGCGACGAACTGGGCGAGCGGATCGCGAAGAGCGTCGGGAGCGGCGCCGAAACCGAATCGCTGCGCCTGCGGCTGTCCGCGCTCGACCGTGAGCGGGCGCTGCGGCTCGACGACCTACACCGCAAGACCGTGCTGCGGGTGCAGTTGCGACTAGTCAATCTCCTGCACGTCAAGGCGCCACGCCTCTTCCTCGCGTGCCAGTTGTTGCCTATGGCGGGCCGCCACATCGGCGCGTTCCGGCCTCGACCCCTGACGCTGACGTGGGACCCGCTTGTCGAAAAGGCCGACGCGCTCGATTGCCCTAGCTGCAACCACCCGACACTGGAGTTGCGACTGAACTCCGCGGGCGTGCTCGGCTGCCCGCACTGCGGCCCTGCACCCGCCAAACGATAGACGGTTGGGTTCCTCACACATTTTGGCACATCCGATCTCGCGTGGGCAATGGCACTGCCGGATGGCACGAACAAGCCCAGAATAAGTGCGACTGGCGTGCAGCGCGCGGACAAACTCGCCTTTGATCTTGTCATTTGCGCGGTCGCCCTCCCGAGGCTGGCAAGCAAGATCGTGCAATACGTGATGGACGTCTGGGGGCAAACACGAGTCGCCGCACTGGCAGTGTGCAGTGTCAGCGGCGCTGATCCTGCATCACCTCCTTTTATATCTCCATGGATGCTGCGAATGGTGTCGCGTTCGCGGTAAAGTCATGCGCCGTGGTATCGGACGGTTGTCCCGTCCGGGTTATGGATATATGCCTGCTCAGACCATCGTCAGCGCCTTGCCCAGCGTGCCCGCGTCGAGATTGCGGCCGGACAGCACGAGCGCCACGCGCCGCCCGGCGAACTCGGTGGGGTAGCGCAGCAGCGCGGCTAGCGGCGCCGCCGCCGCGCCCTCGACGATCAGCGCGTGGTGCTTTGCGATCAGCGCGATACCATGCATCAGTTCATCTTCGCTCACCAGCTTGATCGTGTCGACCGTCTTCTGCATGACACCGAACGCCGCCTCGACCGGACCGGTCGTGGCAATGCCGCCGGCGAACGTCTCGCACGGCGCGGAGACGACCCTGCCTTCCTGCCACGACTGCCAGACGCCAAGCGCTGCCTCGGACTGCACGCCGACGAGTCGGATCGACGGCTTGAGACCGCGCGCGGCGATACCGCAACCAGCAATGAAATTGCCGCCGCCGACCGGCACGACCATCACCTCGATCTCCGGTTTTTCGTTCAAAATCTCGTAGGCGACGGTGCCAGCCCCGGCCATGATCGCCGGGTCCTCACCGTCTTCCAGGTAGAGCATGCCGTTGGCCTGCGCCATGCTGCGCGCGACCGCGCAACTGGCATTCCAGTTCGCGCCCTCGATGATGATGCGCGCTCCGGCGTCCTCGATCGTCTGCCACTTGATCTCCGGCACACCGACCGGCAGCACGACGGTGGCCGCCACGCCGCACTGTTTCGCCGCCCACGCCACCGCGCCCCCGTGGTTGCCAGTCGAGGCGGTAATGACGCCGCGCGGCTTCTCTGCGTCGGTCATCGCGGCCACGCGGTTGATCGCGCCGCGCCCTTTGAAGGAGCCGATCGGCGCGAGGCATTCCAGCTTCAGCCAGACGTCGCAGCCAGTCAGGCGCCCGAGCGCGGGCGACGGCCAAAGCGGCGTGCGGAGGCGGTAGGCATCGACCACGGTTTGCGCGCGAGCTACATCTTCGAAAACGGGTAGGTTCATGTCGGGTTTCTAGATCAACGTTCCGGCCAGCGCCTGCGTGTGCCCCGCGGGCGAGAGCGTCAGCACGCCGTTGACCAGCACGTACTCGATGCCGTCGGGGTAGCGGTTGGGCACGGCCTCGGTCGTGTTGTCGCGCACGGTGTGCGGGTCGAAGACGACGACGTCGGCCGCCATGTGCTCGCTCAGCAAGCCGCGGTCCTTCATGTTCATTGACGCCGCGGGCAGGGCGGTCATGCGCCGGACGGCATCCTCGAGCGTGTAGAACGCCTCGTCGCGCACATAGCGGCCGAGCACGCGCGCCGTGTAGCCGTACGCTGAGGCGTTCATCGTGAAGTTGGCCAGTGGGCCGTACGGCGCAGCAATGGCGCCGTCGCTCTCCATCGCGCACAACGGCGAGCGCATCAGTTCCTTCAGGTCCTGCTCGGTGGCGTAGATGTGGCGCAGCAGGGCCGTGTAAAAATCCTCGCCGTCCTCGATCAGCCGATCGCAGATCGCCTGGTAGGCGGGCTGGCCGCGCAGTTCGGCGATCTTCTGCAAGGTCTGCCCGACCAGATGCGGGTTCTTCTTCGAGTAGGTCAGCACCAGCCCGGCGATGCCGTCGACGCGCAGCAGGTAGTTGGTCGGCTGGGCGAACGCCTCGGCGTCGCTCAACTTCGCCAACCCGTCGGCCGGGCGGCCCTCGTACACGACCGGCGGCAACAGCGCGGCCACCGGTCCGGGGCCCCAGACGTCCGGGAAGGTGTCGACATGCACCGGCACGCCTTTGCCGGCGGCGTCAATGCGCTGGCGCGCCTCGCGTCCATCCAGCGCACCGATCGCCGCGATACGTCCGGCGGCGATGCCCACATCGGCGCGACGCGCCGGCGCTCCGCTGCCGTCTACCACTAACCCTTCAGAGATGATGGCGTCAAACACGGTCGACCGCCTTGTTGGCTGCGATTCGTTCCCTCGCTCTACGGCAGCAGCCTGGGCCGCGGCACCGCCTGCGCTACGGCGCCACCGCCCATGGCTTCAGGCAAGAATAGACGAAATCGTTGCTCGCTGCCGCCATGTCGACCTTTCTGCCCATGCGCGAGCCGGCGCCGACAGCAACGGGGATGTGGCTGCCCACCATGCCGGTGACTCAGTCGCCGGCTGTCACCTGCGCGTAACTGCGGCTGACCTGCTGGTACGACTCCTGCAGGTGTGAGTCCAACGCTTCGAGTGCAACGCGCTCATCGCCGCTGCAAATCGCGTCGAGCAGTTCCTGATGACGATTCACGATCGACTGCCCGAAGCCCTTCGCGCCGACGTGCCGGGACAGCAGCATCACATGAATCTGCGACTTCATGCCGCGCCAGCAGTCGTAGAGTCGACGATGCTGCGCCACGCGGTAGATGACGTCATGGTACTGCATGTCCAGCTCGGCGGCTTGCTGGCCGGTCAGACCTTGAACGCTGGCGGTTCTCAGGTCGGCCATCACGGCGGCGAGCGCGGCGCAGCCCTCGACCGCGTTCAAGCGCATCATGCGCTGGACGGCCAATCGCTCGATCACCGAGCGCAGGCTGTATACCTCTTCCAGGTCTTCCAGGGACAGGCGCGCCACAAAAGCGCCGCGGTTGCGATAGGCAATCACCAGTCCCTCGCGCTCGAGGAGCGTCAGCGCCTCGCGCACCGGACCGCGGCTGACGTCCAGTGTCGCCGCCAAATACTCCTCGCGCAGGCGCGCGCCCGGCTCCAGTTTCCCTTGCAGGATCGCGTCGCGAATACGCTCGGCGACATCGTCGGCGAGGCTACGCTTTGGCGAGGGAGCGAGAATGTCTTTTAGGTTGACGTCGTTGGCGGTCATGCACACCTCTGGAAAGTACATGCATTTTATGCGGATGTTGGCATGTTGTCAATTGTTTACAATTGACAACATGCCGTGGTATGTTATACTAGCGCCACTTTTCCTGCGAATACGTCGCGTTCAGCACCCCCAAAGTGTTTTCAGGAGCACTCCATGAAAAGAGTAGTGGCCGCTCAGGGTCGCGCCATTGTCATCGATATGCCCGAACCGGAGTTGCGTGCAGGCGAGGTGCTGGTCGCGCCGGTCTTTTCCGCGATCAGCAGCGGCACGGAAATGCACATCATCGAAAGCACGGCGCGCCCGGAGACGACCGGTGACGACACGTATCCGAGCCTGCGCAACCCTAAGGCGCCGCAACTGCGCAAGCAGGGTGTGCGCTGGCCCGGCCCCGCGCCGCGCGGGCAAATGCCCGGCACCGCATCCGTCGGCTACAGCCTGGCCGGCACCGTGGTCGCCGTCGCGCCGGACGTCGTCGATGTGAAACCTGGCGAACGAGTGGCCTGCTCCGGCAACCAATGCGCCGTCCATGCGGAACGCGTCGCGGTCCCGCGCAACCTTGTCGCCCAGGTGCCGGCCAACGTGCCGTTTGAACAGGCGGCGTTTGTGACGCTCGGCTGTGTCGCCATGCACGGCCTGCGCCGGACCGATTGCCGCTTCGGCGAAACGGTCGTGGTGTACGGCCTGGGACTGCTCGGCCTGCTGACCGTGCAGATCGCGAAGCAGGCCGGCATGTACGTACTCGGCCTGGATGTGGACGACCGGCGCGTGCAGCAGGCGCTGGCGCTGGGCGCGAACCGCGCGTTGAACCCGAGCCGCGAAAACCCGATCGACGCGATCCTGGAGATGACTGACGGCTTCGGCGCGGATGGCGTGGTGCTGACCGTCTCGACGCCGTCGAGCGAGCCGCTCAACCTGTCGTTCGATCTGTGCCGCCAGCGCGGGGTGGTGGTGGGCGTCGGCGCGTTCGGCATGGACATTCGCCGCGACCGCATGTACGCGCGCGACGTGACGTTCTACCCGTCACTGGCCTACGGGCCCGGTCGGTATGACACGGTATACGAGGAAGGCAACGTCGATTTTGCCATCGGCTATGTGCGCTGGCCGGAGAACCGGAACCAGAACGCGTTCCTGCGCCTGTTGTCCGAGTCGCGCGTCTCAGTCGAGGCGCTGGCCCCGGTTCGGGTGCCGCTGGCCGAAGCGCCGCGCGCCTACGAGCTGTTGAAATCAGCCGACCGGCCGCCGACGGTGCTGCTGACCTACGCTGGTTGATGCGTCATGAGCAAACCCCTGAATGTGGGCGTGATCGGCTGCGGCGCGCGCGCGCGCCTGTACTGCGAGGCGGCGCATGGCGTGCCCGGCTTGAAGCTGCAGGCGTACGCCGATGTGCGCCCGGACGCGGTCAGTCAGTTCCTCGCTGACTTTGGCGGCGCGTATGCCACGGCAGACGCCGCGCGCGTGCTTTCCGATCCGGACCTGCAGGCCGTGTTCATCTGCACCTGGCACGATACGCACACCGCGTACGCCGTGCAGGCTGCGCGTAACGGCAAGCACCTGCTGATCGAGAAGCCGATGGCGTTGACGATTGATGAATGCTGGCAGATAGAGGAGGCGGTCGCCAAAGCCGGCGTGACGGCGTGCGTGGGACTGAAGATGCGTTTCATGCCGGTCGTGCGTCGCGTGCGGCAACTGGTCGGCCCACCACTGCTGCTGGTCGGGCAGATGATGAACAACCGCGTGCCCGACGACATCTGGTCGCTGCAGCCAGTGATTGGCGGCGGCACGGTGCTGGGCGCGGGCTGCCACACGGCCGACCTGCTCTGCTACCTGGCCGGCTCCGACCCGATCGAGGTCTTCGCCGCCGGCGGCCACGGCATCCACCAGCGCGCCGATATGGTCGACAACGTCGTGGCGACGATCAAGTTTGCGAACGGCGTCGTGGCCAGCCTGGTGCACGGCGATCCCGGCCGCAACCCGTACACCTCGACCTTCTTCTGCGAGGTGTTCGGCGCGGACAAGGGCGCCTGCCTCTACGACCGCTTTCACCAGGCGACGCTCTGGGGCGTAACCCCGGCCCGGCTCGGCGTTGCCGACATGGGCGAGGCCGAGCGGAGCGACCTCGAAGGCGACCAGACGCTCTTGCGACACTTCGCCGACAGCGCGCTGAATGGCACGCCGTGCGAAGCTGACGCGCGCGCCGGGCGCATCGCGACCACCACAATGGTCAAAATCCTGGATTCAATCCGGACGGGTCAGCCGCAGCAAATCGAGGCGGACTGGCGCAACCGTTACGACTAGCGGGCGCACACCAGCCGGAAAGGAGGCACACCTTCGCCTGGCAGTTCCGTTGATCACGTCGTTTTTTCCATGCGCATGAACCCGAAAATGGGAGGAGAAGAAGATGTTGGATCCCAAGACACCCCGGTTGTCACGCCGTACGTTCTTGAAGCTGGCCGGCTCCAGCACGCTGGTTGCCGCCATCGCAGCCGCCTGCGGCCCGTCAAGCACGCCGGCCCCCGCAGCGACCACCGCCCCGGCGGCCGCCACCAAGGCCCCGGCCGTGGTCGCCAAGCCGTTCGCGGGCAAAGAGCTGTTCATCTTCGCCGGCAACCACCATGACACGAACGTGCGCGACCTGTGGGTCCCGCTGTTCCAGGACAAGACCGGCGCCAAGGTTACGTACACCTCGATCGCCGGCGGCGATGCCGACGCCAAGTACGGCGTCTTCCTCGCCTCGCAGGACGGCTCGCAGGACGTCATGTACACCTGGGAGACGTTCAACGCCAAGTTCAACAAGAACCTGTTCGAGGACGTCACCGCGACGTTCAAGAAGGAACTGCTGGCCGGCCTGACCGAGCCCGCGCTCAAATCGCTGACATTCATCGACAAGATGTACGGCATTCCGTTCGATTCCAACATGGCGATCTTCATGTGGAACACGGAGCTTTACAAGCAGGCGGGCCTCGACCCGAACAAGCCGCCGCAGAATTGGACGGAGTTCGCCGATTACAGCAAGAAACTGTCGACCGGCGGCAACTACGGCACGCTGTTCACACTGGGCGACCCGAATTCGAGCTTCTTCACCTTTATCACGCTCTTCAACTCGACCGGCGGCAAGCTAATCAGCGACGACCTGAAGAAGCTGACGGTAGACACGCCCGAGGGCTTGATGGCGTTGCAGGCGTTCTACGATGGCGTCGTCACCAGCAAGTTCATCGACCCGGCCGGCCTGTCGATCGCCTCGTCGATCGAGCAGGGCAAGGTCTATCGCGGCGGCAAGATCGGCCACTACTTCGCCTTCCCAAACCACTTTCCGCTGGCCGAAGACCCGACGCAGTCGCAGGTCGTCGGCAAGTCGAAGACTGGCATCATCCCCGGTCTCAAGCTGCGCTCCGGCTCCGGCAACGGCGTCGAGGGCTACGCCATCAACAAGTTCTCGAAGAACAAGGACGTGGCGATGGGCTGGCTGGAGTTCATCGTCTCGCCCGATGTGCAGAAGCTGGTCGCCACAAAGTGGGGCCGCCCGCCGGCGGTGAAGGCGACGTTTGACGACGCCGACGTGAAGACGTCGTCGCCGCAGTTCGCCGCTGTCTCCGAGCAGGTCAAGTACCCGGCGCCGCGCTACGGCTCGCCGTTCTACTTCGATCTCGGCACGGTGTTCAACGATTACATGAACCGCATGCTGAAGGGCGGCATCACGCCGCAGGATGCGGTCAAGACGATCCAGACTGAGGGCCAGAAAGCGATCGACGCCTACTGGGCCAAGGTCAAGTAACCAGATCGCGAGGGAGGGGGACGGGGTCGCGGCGGCAAAGCCGCCGCGACCCCGTACGAAGCCTATGAGCACGTCAACGAACGCCAGCCCGCCGCCGCGCGCGGGATTCTGGCAACGCATTGACCGGATGGAGGCGAACCGCTTCGGCCTGCTGCTGTTCGTGCCGACGCTGCTGCTCCTGCTGGTCTTCCTGGCCGTGCCGATCACCTTCGCGGTGGTTGCCAGCCTGAACTCGATTGAGCTGACGATCTCCCCGGACTGGTCGTTCGTCGGCCTGCAGAACTACGCCGACCTGCTGACCAACCGGAGCGTGGTGGAGGCCCTGCCGCGCACGCTCTACTTCGCCGCGCTGACCATCGCGCTGAGCGTGTCGCTGTCGCTCACGCTGGCGCTGGTGCTGAACGAGCGGTTCCGCGGGCGCGATCTGGTGCGCGTGCTCGTGCTGCTGCCGTGGGCGGTCGCCCCGGTGGTCAGCGGCGTCATGTGGCGCTACATGTTCCACGACCGCTATGGCCTGATCAACGCGCTGCTCTACGGCGGCGGCTTCATCACGCAGTACGTCACCTGGTTCAGCGATCCGTGGTTCGCGCTGAGCATTGCCAGTATCGCCACGACGTGGAAGTCGCTGCCGTTCCTGACGCTGACCTTGCTGGCCGGCATGCAGGGCATCCCGGAGTCGCTCTTTCGCGCCGCCAAGATGGACGGCGCCAGCATCTTCCATCGCTTCCGCTACGTCGTGCTGCCGCACCTGCGCAGCATCCTGATCTTTATCACGGTGCTGCAGTTGATCGTCTCGCTGCAGGCCTTCGACCTCATCTATACCCTGACGCGCGGCGGGCCGGGCCAGGGGACCGTCGTATTGAACTACCTGACCTATGTCAACGCCTTCGAGCGCCTGAGCGACGGCAACGCCTCCGCGCTGGCAATTGTGGTGTCGCTGCTGATCATGTCGTTGAGCGCGCTGTCGCTGTCGCTCATGGCGCGGCAGGGAAAGCGATAAGCCCGATGCGCGACTTTGTCTATACATGGGTGCGCCCTATTCTGCTCTATGCGCTGGTCGTGTTCTTCCTCGTCTGGACGGTCGCCCCGGTCACCTGGATCGCGATCATGAGCATCCAGCCGGAGATCAACTACGTGGCGGTGCCGCCGCACCTCAGCCTGGAGCAGGTCAGCCTGCGCTGGTACATCGAGATGCTGTCGCAGCCCGACGTGGTGGACTCGCTCAAGAACAGCGTCATCATCTCGGGCGTCACGACCGTGGTCTGCCTGACGTTCGGCGCCCTGGCGGCCTACCCGCTGGCGCGCCTGAACATCGCGCGAAAGAACCTCTTCCTGGGCATTAGTGTCTTCGCGCGCATGATCCCCTCGATGGTGCTGATTATCCCGATGTTCCTGCTCATGCGGCAACTGCGCCTGCTGGACACCTATCTGGCGCTGATCATCGTCTACACGGCGTTCCTGCTGCCGTACGTTATCTGGATGCTCAAGAACTTCTTCGAGCAGATTCCGTATGCGCTTGAGGCGGCCGCCCGCATGGACGGCTGCTCGCGGCTCGAGGCGCTCTTCCGCGTGTTGATACCGGTGGCCGGGCCGGGGGTGGTCGCCACGGCGGTCTTCACATTCGTCGGCGCGTGGAACGAGTTCTTGTTCGGGCTTATCCTGTCGACGCGTTACTCGGTGCCGATCACGGTCAAACTATCCGCGCTGGTCAGCACGACCTTCCAGTCCGACAACTCACTGGTGGCCGCCACCGGCATGCTCGCGATCATCCCGGTGGTGCTGCTCGTGTTTGTGCTCAACCGCTTTATCGTGCGCGGCCTCGTGGAAGGGATCAAATACTAATGAGCCGGGTCGTATTGCGCAACATCGCCAAATCGTTCGGGATGGTGCAGGCCGTGCGCGATGTCTCGCTGGATATTCCTGATCACACGTTCGTCACGCTGCTGGGACCGTCGGGCTGCGGCAAGACGACGACGCTGAACCTGATCGCGGGACTGGAACGGGTCTCGCGCGGCACGATCGAGTTGGGCGGGCAGGACATCACGCGCTGGGCGCCGCACGAGCGCGGCATGGCGATGGTGTTCCAGAACTTCGCGCTCTACCCGCACATGGACGTATACGGCAACATCGCGTTCGCGCTGAAGCTGGCGAAGGCGCCCAAAGCGCAGATCGACCAGCGCGTGCGCCGCGTCGCGAAGGTGCTGGAGCTGGAAGCGCTGCTGGAGCGGCGCATCTCGCAGTTGTCGGGCGGCCAGCAGCAGCGTGTAGCGCTGGCGCGCGCCATGGTCAAAGAGCCGAAAGTGTTCCTGTTTGACGAGCCGCTCTCGAACCTGGACGCGGCGCTGCGCACGCGCATGCGCATCGAGATCAAGCGTCTGCACCAGAGGTTGAAGACGACCTCGATCTTCGTCACGCACGACCAGGAGGAGGCGATGATTCTCTCGGATTACATCGCGGTCATGCGCGACGGCATGCTGGTGCAGTACGGACAGACCGAGGAGATCTACCGCCGGCCTCTGCACCACTACGTGGCCACGTTCCTTGGCAAGCCACGCATGAGTATCGTCGACGGGCACTTGGCGAGCGACCCGGCGTCCGGCATCGTGGCCTTCAAAGCCGAGGACTTGAGCCTGTCCTGGCCGCGCTCCGGGGGTGCGTCGCTGCCGGCCGCGTTCAACGCGCCGGCCATGCTCGGCATCCGCGCCGAAGATGTGAAGTTGGTCAGCGCCGCGGGAGAGGCCCCCGACGTGTTCGCGGGCGAAGTCTCCCTGCTGGAGCCGCTCGGCTCCGACACCTATGTCGAGCTGGTGCGCGGTCCGCACAACATCACGGTGCGCGTCGAGCCGGACCGGCGGCTGAAGGTGGGCGAACAGATCGCCGTGCAACTGCCGCGCGCCAAGCTGCACTTCTTCCACGCCGAATCGGGCGAGCGGATCGACGTCTAAAGGGCGGCGACCGTATGAAGATCACGTCGGTCAAGACCTACCACTTGCAGCATCAGACAAAAGAAACGGTGGGGCCGTCCACGGCTTTCTACTCGTCGCGCGGCACCCTGCTGATCAAGCTGCAGACCGACGAGGGGCTCGTCGGGTGGGGCGAGACGATCCCGTTTGCCGGTGCGCGCGCGCTCATCGAACTGCAATATACGCCGCTGCTGATCGGCCGCGACCCGCGCGAGCACCGGCGGCTCTGGCGCGAGCTGTGGGGGCCGAACTTTGGCAACGGCATTGCGCTCGGTGGGCTCGACATCGCCCTACACGACCTGCGCGGCAAGGCGCTCGGCCTGTCGGTCGGCGAGTTGTACGGCGGCCGGCTGCGCGACACGGTGCCGGTGTACGCCTCGGCGATGAACTACACGCGCGGCGTGGATGCGCGCGAGCAGTACCCGCGCGAGGCCGAAGCGCTGGCGCGGCAGGGTTTCAGCGCGCTGAAGATGCGGCTGGGCGCCGAATCGCATGCGCGCGACCGCGCGGCGGCCGCCGCCGTGCGTCAGGCGGTTGGCCCCGACATCCTGCTGATGGCCGACGGCAACGGCGCGTACAGCCTGCCCGGCGCGGTCCGCATGGGGCGCGAACTGGAGGCGCTCGACTTCTATTGGTTCGAGGAGCCGATGCCGCAGAACGAGCCGCACTACCCGGCCTACGAGCAGTTGACCGCCCAACTCGACATTGCGGTCGCTGCCGGCGAGGCGCTGGCCTCGCGCGGCGCGTTCCAGACGTTCATCAATCGCCGCGCCGCCGACATCATTCAGCCGGACGTGAGCCTGTGCGGCGGCATCGGCGAGTGCCTTTTTGTGTCCGAACTCGCGCGCATGTCAGCCGTGCAGTCGATGCCGCACTGCTGGGGCGGTGCGCTGACAGTCGCCGCGACGATTCACGTGCTGTCGCTCATCCCGGATGCGTCGTGGGCGCGTACGACCGAGCCGCCCCTGCTGGAACTCGACACGTCCGAGAACCCGTTTCGCACCGAGTTGCTGCGCGAACCGCTGGTAATGACGGATGGCAGCCTGGCGGTGCCGACCGGCCCCGGGCTTGGGGTGGAAGTCGACGAAGCGCTGATCGAGCGGTACCGTGTCGGCTAAGCCCGGCATGGCACGTCTGCTCGGCACGGACGACCTGTTCCGGCTGCGCTGGCTCGACGATCCGCAGGAGTCGCCGGACGGCCATCGAATTGCGTGCGTCGTCATGGCGCTCGACGAGGCGCTCGATGCGACGGTGTCGCAGGTGCTGGTGCTGGATGATGCCGGTCGCATGCTCCACCGCTTGGGCGCGGCGAACACACGCAGCGACTCGCCGCGCTGGTCGCCCGGCGGCGACCGGCTGGCGTTTGTCTCGGCCGATGGCGGCGCGGAGCGGATCTGGCTGGCCGATGCGTCGACCGGCGACACGCGCTGTTTGACCGCTGCGGCGACGACGGCCACCGAACCGGCTTGGTCGCCGGATGGCCGCTGGGTTGCTTACTCTGCGCCCGTTGACGGACACCGGCAGATCGGACGCTTGCCGGCGGCGGGCGGGGAGCCACAGCCGGTAACCCACGGCCAATGGCAGGCGTATGCGCCGCAATTTTCGCCGGACGGCACACGGATTGCGTTCCTGGCCCAATGTTCCACCGTGGCGCCGGCCGACGTGTGGGTCTGTTCCGCAACAGGCGGCGAGCTGAAGCGGTTGACGGCGGGAACCGGTCCGGTACGTGCGCTGGCCTGGTCGCCCGACAGCCGGTCGATTGCGTATATCGCGCATGCGCGTGGCCCGGCGCAGGGTGTCGACTTTGGCGTGTGGGTCGTGCCAAGCGAGCGAGGCGCACCGCGTCACCTGACGGACGGTTTCGGTCGCAGCGCCGGGTTGACGGTGCGCGCCGACGATTCACGCGGCACGCAGGCGCCGTCGTTGTGCTGGCTGCCGGACGGCATCTACTTTGTGTTTGCCGATGGCGGCCGCAGTCATATCGGGCGCGTTTCGCCCGGTGAGCCGGTTCAGACCGTCATCGGCGGCGACCGCGCGTGCCTTTCGTTCAGCGCGGCGGCCGGCGCGGATGTGCTGGCGTTCATCGCGGCTGAACCGCTGAATCCCGGCGATCTGCATCTGGCCCGCCATGACGGAACCGGTGAGCGCGCATTGTCACATGCGAACGACTGGCTGGGCGAGTGCGCGTTGAGCCGCCCGGAGCGGTTCACAGTCACGGCGAGCGATGGGCAAGCGATCGATGCGTGGCTGATGCGGCCGCCATCGCTGACCGGCGCGGTCAACCCGCCGCTGATCCTGCAGATTCATGGCGGCCCGCATTACCCGCTGGGCGAGCGGTTCTATTTCGATTTCCAGCGCTTGGCGGCGCAGGGTTACGCCGTGCTATACGTGAACATGCGCGGCAGCCAGGGCTACGGCGAGGCATTTGCGACCGCGATTCGAGGCGCGTGGGGCGAGCGCGACTATCTCGACTTGTTGGAATGCCTGGATGCGGCGCTGGCGCAGGGCGGTCTCGACGGCGGGCGGCTGGCCGTGACGGGCGTCAGCTATGGCGGCTACATGACCAACTGGATCATCGGGCACACGCCGCGTTTCCGCGCCGCCATCGGCGAGAACGGCATCAGCGATCTGCAGGCCAACTTCGCGACCAGCCTGCATGGCGAAGAGTTCTGGAACTGGGAACTCGGCGGCACGCCCCAGACCATGCCGGCGCGCTACCGGACGCTGTCGCCGGTGACATACGCTGCGAACGTGCAGACACCGCTGCTGCTGGTGCACGCCGAGAACGACACGAACTGCGCGATCGCTCAAAGCGAGACCATGGCCAACGCGGTGCGGGCGCACGGGGGCGTGGCGTTGCTGGTGCGCATCCCGGGCGAGGGGCACCTGATGAACCTCATCGGCACGCCGGAGCACCGCCAGCAGCGCATGGCTGCGATCGACGAATGGCTGGCGCGCTGGCTATGATTGTTCCGACTGCTCTGATTCGGGCTCAACGCATGACACTATCCGACCGGGGAGGCTGTTGTGACGCTACAAGCATTTCAAGTTGACCCCATTCCGTCGCTCATGCCCTATGCATTCGAGCGCGATTCAATTCGCGGGATGGGCGGCGAGTTCGTTATCGGCGACTGCCACACGGAGGACGACGTGCTCGCTCAGGCCGGCGCCGCGGAGATCATGATGCTTTCGTGGAAGTCGCTTCTGACGCCGCGGGTGCTGGACGGTCTGCCCAATGTCCGGCTGATCATTCGCTGGGGCGTCGGCTACGATATGATCGACGTCGGCGCGGCGACCGCGCGCGGCATCGCCGTGGCCAACACGCCCACCTACGCCACCGAAGAAGTGGCCGAGGAGACGATCGCGTTCCTGATGAATGGCGGACGGCGGGTCATGTGGTTTCACGAGCGGATGCGCGCAGGGCAGTGGCCGAATGCGATGACCAACCCGATCTACCGCATCCGAGGCCGCACGCTCGGCATCATCGGCCTGGGGCGCATCGGCTCGGCGGTCGCCTGGCGCGCGCGCGGGCTGGGCCTGCGCGTTATCGCCTACGACCGCTACGTCAGCGACGATGTCATCCGCTCCAAACAAGTCGAGCCGCGCACGTTCGAGCAAGTGCTGGCCGAGTCGGACTTTGTTTCAGTGCATGTGCCGCTGAAGGCCGACACGCGCCACCTGATGGACGCAGCCGCTTTTGCCGGCATGAAGCGCGGCGTCTTCTTCATCAACACCAGCCGCGGACCGGTGGTCGACGAGCCGGCGCTGGTTGCCGCGCTGCAGAGCGGCCAGGTCGCCGGCGCGGGGATCGACGTGTTCGAGACGGAACCGCTGCCCGTCGACGCGCCACTCCGCACGATGGAACACGCCGTGTTGCTGCCGCACAAGGCCGCCTACTCCGTGGAAAGCTGGCAAGCATTGCGGCAAGAGGCATGCGACACGGTCGGCAACTGGATACGCGACGGCTGGGCGACCAACGTCGTCAACCCCGAGGTGCGCCAATCGCTGCGTGCGCGGCGGAACGGCGGATGATCCGTGCCGGGCGAAAGCGGCTTCCAGACCCGGCGGGGCCGGCACGTATGAAGCAGAAGATCGATCAATGCCGTCACAGGGTTACCGCAACGGTAAGGTGAAGGAGACTCCATGACGAACGAGCCCGGCATAGGCATCGTAGGTTCCGGCCTGATGGCTCGCACGTACGCCGAGACGCTGGCGAAATACGTGCGCGGCTGCCGCTTTGTCGCGCTGGCCGTCGGCTCACGCGCGCCGCGGTTGGCGGCCGATTACGGCGTGGCATGCGAGCCGTCGCTCGATGCGCTGGTCGCCCGCGCCGATATTGACGGGTTGATCGTCACGACACCGGAGATGCCGCGCATCGAGCAGGTGCGCAGCGCGGCGGCGGCGGGCAAGCACCTGCTGCTCGAAAAGCCGATGGCGGCCAGCGTGGCCGAGTGCGACACGCTGATCGACATCTGCCAGCGGGCCGGCGTGATGCTGATGCAGGTGCAGAGCCAGCGCTTCCGCGCCATCCACCAGCGCATGCACCAACTGCTGAGCGAGGGCGCCATCGGGCAAGTTCGACAGATGCGCATCGTGTCGATGCTGGAGGAGCAATGGTCGAAGGCAGCGGTGGCCGACCGCCCGTTTTACCGCGACCCGCAGGGCGGCGGGCTGATGATGAGCCAGCTCGTTCACAACCTCGACATGCTGCGCTGGGTGGTCGGCGCGGAGGCGACCCGCGTTTTCGCCTGCGGCGGCTCGTTTGGCTCGCACGGCATCCCGGACATGAGCATCCAGGCGCAGATCAGCTTCGCCGGCGGCGCCAGCGGCCAGCTCTGGGTCTGCATGGAAACACCGGGTGTCGTCTTTCCGCAGAACACGTTCCGCACACAGGTGATCGGCGAGCGCGGCCTGCTCGACTTTGACGGCTACACGCATCTCGACGTGGGGACGCCCGACGGGAAATGGCAGCGCGTGATGGAGCAGGAGCCGTTCAACACGCTCGACCCGAAGGACCCGGTGCGCTTGCGGTCGTTCAGCGCGCAAAACCAGGAGTTCGTGGACGCGATTCGCGAGAAGCGGCAGCCCGCCGTCACGGCAGCCGACGGGCGGGCCGCCGTCGAGTTGGCGCAGGCCGTTCTGCAATCGGTCCACAGCGGCGTCGCGGTCGATCTGCCGCTGTAGCGGCCTGCGGCTCTCCCGCATGATCCGGCGCGTCACAGCTCTGCGGTGCGCAGCGAACGCAACTTCGATCAGGCTTGGTTAGTGGCTGAACACAAAGTGGGACAACTCGCAAGCCACGCGCGCGACCCAGCGGCCCGACGGAAAGCAGTTGGTTTCGGCCTCGGTCATAGCGCCTTCCGGGTGCCAAGCCAGCACCCCAATGAATTTGCTTATCTTGTCTCTTCTCATGCTGAATGCCGTTCCACTCTGACGCGTTCATCCATTCCCGTAAAGAGCAGCGCCGCACCTTAATCTCAGGGCGGCGCACAACCACAGATGCCCCAAAATTCATATCGGGGCGATTCATGCGTCACGTTCCCAATTCCGGCTACAACTATTTTGGCTGACAGATTGGCGAAGTCAATCACTCCCGCGAAACTGCTATTTGTAAACCATATCATTTTTGCTACACTACAGCCGCGAACTCGAGGCCCCAAGCCGCGAAGGCAGGCTAAACGAGGAGGTAAGCGTTTGAGTCTGTTGACCGCGAGCAGGGATTCGAAGCCGCACTTGTCCGGATAGACAAGGGCTACAATATCTGGGACTGAACTTTCAGCGTGACGAAGGAGACGATGGGATGGAACTACGGCTGGACGGACAAATCGCGTTGGTGACTGGCTCGAGCATGGGCATCGGTATGGCGATCGCTCGTGTGTACGGGCACGCCGGTGCGCGGGTGGTTGTCAACAGCCGCGACGACGGTCGCGCCCGCGCCGCCGCCGCGGCGCTGAAGGCGGAGGGCATCGACACGTTTCCCGTGGCGGCCGACGTGTCCAAGCCGGACGATGTCGCGCACCTGTTTGACGCGGTCGACCGGCACTGGGGCCCGCTCGATGTGCTTGTCAATAACGCGGGCGCCAATGCCATCGCGCCGTCCGAGCAGCTGCCCCTCGCGGACTGGCAGCGTACGCTTGACCTGAATCTGACCGGCGCCTTCCTCTGTGCGCAGGCGGCCGCCCAGCGCATGCTGCCGCGCGGCACGGGGGTCATCATCAACATATCGTCGATCCTCGGCGAGACCGGCCTCCAGCAGCGCGCAGCGTATGTGAGCTCCAAACATGGTCTCAATGGGTTGACGAAGGTACTGGCGGTCGAGTGGGCGGCGCGCGGCATCCGGGTACATGCCATCAATCCCGCGTATATCGCCACTGCCCTGGACATCGGCGACCAGGTGAGCGGCGGCTACACGAAGGCCGATATCGAACGTCGCACGCCCATGGGTCGCTATGGCACGGTGGACGAGGTTGCCAATACGGCGCTGTTCCTGGCCAGCAACGCGAGCTCCTACTTGACCGGAGGCCGGATCGACGTCGACGGCGGGTGGCTCGCTTACGGTGGATGGTAGCGCGGCGCAGACCGCACGCATTGCAACCCGGTATGCAAAGCAGGGCTGCCTGACTTCACGCAGCGACACTGCTGCGCGTCAAGATGATCGGACGCGTCGGGGCCGGCCGGCTGCCGCGCGGCCGGTGCGCTTGGTGCTGCGTGACGATGCTCTGCCACGGCAGACCCTGTTGCGGCGTCCTGCGCCGTGCCCAAGTAGTGTCTCGGAATCACATCCTTGTCTTCGGAGGTTGCCGTGTCTGCAATGCCCGAAACGCCATTTTTCGAAACGCGCCGTATTGGCGATGCGGTCGTCAGCGCGATCTCGGAGGGAGTCCTGCCGTGGGCGCTCGAGTTGCAGGCGCCCGAAGCCGAATGGCGTCGTGCGATGCCGGAGGCTGATGCGCAGGGCGTGGTGCCGCTTGGGCTGGTTTTGGCGCATATCCGCCTCGGCGCTGCGTCCATTCTGATTGATCCCGGCTTCGATCCGCCGGGTTCGCCGCACGACGCAGCGTGGCCCGGCCTGGTCCGCTCGCCGGGCTTGCCAGCCGCGCTCAGCGCGCTCGGCATCGCGCCGGCCGCCATCACTCACGTGCTGATTAGCCACACGCACTCCGATCATTATGCCGGCGTGACGACGGAACAGAACGGAGCGCGCGTGCCCCGCTATCCGCACGCGCGCGTCTTTGTAGGTCGCGCCGATTGGGAGCTCAACCCGCAACGCGCCGATCGGAGTTCGCTGCTGGCGACGCACCTGGGCACGCTCGCGCGGCTCGGGCTTCTGGAGTTAGTGGACGGAGACCGGGAGGTCGTGCCGGGCGTCAGCATGTTGGCTGCGCCGGGCGAATCAGCCGGCCACTGCGTCGTGCGCGTGCGCTCAAGCAGCCGCACATTCTTTTACCTTGGCGACCTCGTGCATCACGGGTGTGAGATCGCGCACCTGGACTGGGTCCCCGCGCGACGTAATGCGGCCAGCTTGCTGGAATCGCGTAAGCGCATACTGGCTGAGGCGGCGGCGAGCAACGCAACCGTGATTTACTCGCACGAACCGTTCCCGCCGTGGGGCCGGGTGGTCCGCGAGGGTAGCGGCTATCGCTGGCAACGCGAATAGACCACGCACATAGCGTTTTGGGCGATGATGCCGAAAGATCAAGCGGGCATAGCGTTGGCGCGGTCGCCTTTCCGTTGTCTAGCGCGGCATCATCAGCGCCGGCGGGCCGGACGGGCGGCGCGGTTTCCGCAAGCGCCGGAACAGCGTAAACACGCCGAGCAGCCCGGCTAACAAGCAGGCCAGCAGAGCACCCAGGCTGAGCAGCGACGTGGTGGTGTCCGCATGCGGCACCGCCGGCCTGGACACCTGGTTGCCGTACAGGTCGCGCGCCGCGATCATGCAGGTCACGCTGATCCGGTAGAGCTTGTGGCTCAAGAGCTGCTGATCGCACGAGAGCGCACTGGCGCTCTACGATCTGTCGGATGCGCACCCCGCCACGATCCACCTCACCGTGCCACGCACGACCTCGCGCTGCCATCCCGGACTGCGGCTACATACCCGTTGCCTGAGTGCAGACGAAGTGACCCAACGTGCCGGACTACCTGTCACGACCGTAGTGCGCACGATCGCCGATCTCACTATTGGGCATCGCCCTGATGAGTTGGTCCGTCAATCTGTCCAAGAGGCGCTACAGCAAGGACTCGTGACCCGCCGCGCGCTCAGCACCTATGCAGCCAAGCGCAGTGGAAAGTTCGCCCAGCTCGTCGCTGAGATCGTTCAGCTGATCCCCTTCCATCTTGTCTATCCAGCTATCGTCTCCAAAGCCGCGATACTCGCCAATTTCCGAGTCATATCCAGCGCCGTACTCTACGTAGACATCGTTGGCGATATCGTCATGCAAGGTCTGGATCGCATCCATCAATTCATTGGCATCAGCCAAGCCCTGTGCCTCCGCAACCAGCGGGCGCGGTCCCTGGCTGAGTAGCAGGCGAAAGCGTGCCTGCTGTTTCTCGTCCAGGTCCGCAAGGAAATCTCGCAACAGTGCGATAAGTTCTTCCTGGCTGAAATGGCGCAACTGCGCGGCGATGTCTTCGAGAAGCTTATTGCCTGCGATCTCGTGTTGCACAGCGGGCTTTCTGTGTTTGGGCATTCGCCTCAGTCCTATCTCTTCACCCAACTGCGACCATCTGATCTCCGTTGATCGCGACCGTCTCTTGCTACGCATTGTACACCAACGCCAAAATCAAACACCGCCTTGGGGCAATCGCGGTGTTGATATGACAAGACTCCTCCTATCAAAGGACAACTCTACCGGTTGCTCTGCGTCTTGCTCCGCACGCTCTGCATCGTCCGCTCGACATAGCCGCCGAAGCGCTCTTCGCGAAAAGGGTCACCGTGATGCCGTGTCCGGTAACGCTACGAATTATGAGGAGTCTCTGCAGCAACTCTCCGATGCACTGGATTTGCTAACGGGGTAACCGGGGGAGCTGCACCTACACTGTCGACCGGTGGTGTTGTATCAGGGCATGTGGGATAACTGGGCGACGAGCATACCGCGCGTTTTGGCACTCGCACGGGCGATGCTAGGATGCAAATGATTGCTCGGTGACTCTCGCGTGTGGGTGCAGGCCATGTTTCTGCTCTGCTTGCCTGGTGAAGCGCGGTTTGCGAGAGACCACGCTGTGTGTGCGCCATCAGTCGCGCAGGCGTGTCTAAGGGCGACCGCTCGACGACGGCCCGTTGTTGCCCGGCGGCGTGCGCGTGGCTTGCGGCGGGACATTGTTCTGGCCGGGGGGCGTCAGCGGCCGATTGCCGTTGTTGCCCGGCGGCGTGCGCGTGGCTTGCGGCGGGATGTTGTTCTGGCCGGGCGGCGTCAGCGGCCGATTGCCGTTGTTGCCCGGCGGCGTGCGCGTGGCTTGCGGCGGGATGTTGTTCTGGCCGGGCGGCGTCAGCGGCGGATTGCCGTTGTTGCCCGGCGGCGTGTGCGTGGTTTGCGGCCCCGGGTTGCTGTTAGCCGGCGGTGTGCGTGTTGACAGGGGCACATCGATCGGACTCGTCGCTATGGCGGTCGGAGACGGTGCTGGTGTCGTGCCAGCGTCGTCCGGCCGCCCCGGAGCGGATCGCTTCCATGACTTTGCGTCTTTGAGCGCACGCGTGGAACGCTCGATGGCGTCCTGCAGACCCGGCAAAGTCTGAGCAGGTGCCGTGGTCAGTAGGCGATTTAGAACCTCTACATGAGCGCCCATGGCTTCATCGGCGACACCGGCCAGCCGCGAGGCGCGCTCCATATCTGTGACCGATAGCTGTGCCAACAGCGGCGATATCCGGTCGAGTTGGGCCTGGCCGGCCGCCAGCGTTTCCGGCATCCAGTCGGTCCGGCCGATCGCCTGGAGCCGCAGCAATTCCGTCTCACGAGTACGCACGATTTCCAGGCGCGCGATGATTTCGTCGCCCGGGTCGCGCGCCAGCGCAGCCCGAACCTCTTCCGAAGCCCGCTTGACCGCATAGAGCGCGTCGCCGGGGAGGGCGTCGGCTGATGCAGCCAGCACCTGCGTGCCGCCGCCGATAACGACCAGAAGAATAACCACCAGCATGGCAAACACCATGCGGAGCGGCAACAGGCGACGCGTTGGAACCATGGCCGGCCGTAACGGTATGATGACGGGCGCGGTAAGGGGTCGATAGATCGCCCGGGCACTGGCTGATAGTGCTGGCGGCACGACAATGCCGGCGTCGGCACGCAGAATCTGACCGGCCTTGCGAAAAATCGCTGCCGTGTCTGCGCACGTATGGCAGTTGGCCACATGCGCTGCGATGCGCGCGTGTTCCGCGCCGGCGAGTTCGCCCGCAAGGTACGCTAGAAGCTGATCAGTTGACACTGGATGCTGGGCCATATGACTTTGGAGTCTATCTACTCGGTAAGAGTCGGCCTGCCAGACAAATAATACATGCTGGAGTAACTTTGGTCACCCACGGTCTAGCGCGCCCCATCAAATCCGTATTTCTTGAGAATCGACTGTAGTTTTTCAAAGCAACGGGCCCGCGTCGGTCCGATACTGCCAGGCGGAATGGATAGTTTGGCGCTCAACTGTGCATAGGTCAGCGGCGGCTCTATCAGGAAGAGCGCCGTCAGGAGTTCACGACAGCGCGGGTCTAGTTCTTGCATGGCACGTGCGACCGCCTGACGTTCCTCCCAACGATTACGCTCTATCTGTTCGTAGGCGAGCTCGTCGACGACGTCCTCGTCCAGTTCGGTCGCGGGCGGAGAAAAGCGCAGCAGGCGCAAGCACTCGCGGCGCGTGATCGTGATCAGCCAGCCGGCGAGCGCTTCGTGACTCTTGAGGGAGTGCAGTTCCCTGTAGACGATCAGGAAGACCTGCTGGAACACATCCGCCGCCTCGTCGTCATCCAGCCGGTGACGGCGGGCAATCCCGTACACCAGCGGCGCATAGCGATCGACCAGTGCGTTCCAGGCGTTCTGGTCATTGCCCAGGCAGCGAGCGACAAGTTCCGAGTCGGGCGGCGATTCCGGTACCGTCATAGGATCGATCGCAGCGCGGAAGGCCTGACGCCATTTGACCACCGGCCTGGACAACGAGCCGCACCGCCGGTGGTATCGTGCCGCGGCGCGGCGGCGCAGTTGGCCCGTGCCGTTTGTGCTTCGAGCGGCCCGCTAAGAAACTTCATTCCCGGTATTTTACTCCGTTTTGCCGAATCGAAACACATTAGACTCTATTCAAAATAGGCATTGGATCGCTTGTGGCGATAGCGTCGTCTGGTCCGGCGAAAGTTATGCAATGCGGTAGCAATACTCATCACCAGGTCTGACAACCCCGCGGCGAAATTGCGAAAGCGATCCTTGG
>JACRMK010000100.1 GCA_016235055.1 Chloroflexota bacterium
GCCGGGTGGGCCACGATCACCTGCGTCGGCTGGTCCACCCACGGGCGTTACATCCGCACGTGGCCGGGCCGGGCCCCACGCGGCTTGTGACGGCGCGGCGGCGTGTTCGCTTTCTGATCACGCGCGGGCGGCAGCGAGGAATTGCGCGACGTGGCCACCGGTTGTTTCAGTTGCTCCACTTCAGTGCGCAACTGCTTGACGGCGGTCTGCAGCGGATCGAGTTGGCCAAACAGACGCTCGACCAACTCGATCAACTCGGCCTTCGTCCACTGTTCCAATTGGGCGCGGTTGGGGCGTTCCATTCTGCGCTATATAACACCGTGGCAACCTGAAAGTCGCGATATGCCGTGAGCAGTTACCATCAATGAATTAGGTTGGGAGTTGGCGAATGATCGCCTTCTGGTTGAGGATTCCAGATTTAGGCAATGGCAGACCATCGGCGAACTCTTGGAACGTCTTGAAGCAGATAGGAAAAGCGTCAATGCCAAGTACTTGCAGGCGTCCCAATTGCTTCCACGTGAGCCGTTGAGGTGCGGAGCAGCACCTTACCAGGAATATGACACGCTAATCAAGGTGCGGAATGACTTTGTACATCCGAAGATCAAAACAGCGCCGACATATTTCAGAGCGTTTATGCAACGCGGGTGGACATACAATAAGCCGGACGATGAAACCAAGTTGGCTGGGTGGACATTCCAATTGGAGACACCTGAAATTGCGACGTGGGCGTGTCGAGCTGCACGAGACATCATATTACATACCCTTACCCAAATCGAGGCTATTCCAGACAGCCTTATTCAACGTACCATCGGGGAAAGGCTGCGATTCCAATGGGGACAGTCGCTAACGGATACGCGGATGCAACCGGATACGTAGGGATACGCATAGACAGATCGACTCCAACCACAGTGCTTCTACGCACGATGAGGGTATCAGATGGCTGCATGCAGGCGCGCGGCGCGTCCTGCTCTCGTCATTGGCGGTGATTCTCGTAGGGCAACCCCGACTTGCTCGCCCCTCTTGGGGGCGTCGTTACCCCGATGCGGGCACGCGCGAGGCGTGCCCCCACATCACGCGCAGCCTTCGACAGTTTGTTGGTATTCCGTGTGTACGCACATCGATGGCGACCGAAGGCCGACTTGTGCTAACATAGGGGCGTGACTGAGCCGGCCAGCATCAAGGGCAGCATCGAGCGTATCACCTTCTACAACGACGAGAACGGCTACACCGTCGCGCGCTTCGTCGCGGAGCCGGGCACCGCGTATGCCTCGCGCGAGCCGGTCACCGTCATCGGCAACATGCTCGGCGTCAACGTCGGCGAGCCGGTGCGGCTCGAAGGCGTCTGGGTCAACAACCCCAAGTATGGCCGCCAGTTCAAGGTCGAGCGCTTCACGGTCGAGTTGCCGACCACCACCGACGGCATCCGGCGCTACCTCGGCTCCGGTTTGATCAAGGGCATCGGGCCGGTCACCGCCGAGCGGATCGTCAAGACGTTCGGCGCGGACACGCTGGCCGTGATTGAGACCAACCTCGAGCGCCTGCGCGAGGTGGACGGCGTGGGACCCAAACGGATCGACGTCATTCGCCGTGGCTGGGCCGAGCAGCAGCAGATCAAGCAGGTGATGCTCTTCCTCCAGTCGTACGGCATCACGACCGGGCTGGCCGTCAAGATCTACAAGGCGTACGGCGACGCCGCGCTGGCGGTCGTGCGCAACGAGCCGTACCGCCTCGCGCGCGACATCTACGGCATCGGCTTCCTCACCGCCGACAAGATCGCCCGCGCGCTCGGCATGCTGCCCGACGCCCCCGCGCGCATCGAGGCCGGCGTGCGCCACGTGCTTGGCTCTTTCTCCGACGAGGGGCACGTCTTCGCGTTGCGTACCGACCTGCTCCAGAAGGCCGCGCTGGCGCTCGACGTGGACGGCGCGCTCGTCGAGGCGGCGATCGACCGGCTCGCGGCGGCCGGGGAGATCGTGGTCGAGGACACGGCGGTCTACCTGACGCCGTTCCACCGCGCCGAGAGCGGCGTCGCCAGCCGCGTGAGCGCGCTGATCACCAACCGCTACAGCCGCCTGGCTGAGTTCCAGACGGTCAACTGGGACGCCGAACTGGCGCGCATGCAGGCTGAAGGGCGCATTACGCTGACCGAACGCCAGCAGGATGCGGTGCGCCTGGCGCTGACGGCCAAGTTGACGGTGCTGACCGGCGGCCCCGGCACCGGCAAGACGACGACCGTGCGCGGCCTGATCGACGCGCTCAAGGCGCACAAGCGCACCTTCCGCCTGGCCGCGCCGACCGGCCGCGCCGCCAAGCGGCTGGGCGAGGCGACCGGCGAGCCGGCACAAACCCTGCACCGCCTGCTGGAGTTCAAGCCGCAGTCCGAGTCCGGCGGGCGCTTCGCGCGCGACCGCGACAACCCGCTCGACGCCGACCTGATCATCGTGGACGAGGTCTCGATGATCGACATTCTCTTGATGAACGCGCTGCTGCGCGCGGTCGACATCACGAGCCACCTGCTGCTCGTCGGCGACCCGGACCAACTGCCGTCGGTCGGGGCGGGCAACGTGCTGAAGGACCTGATCGCCGCCAGCCGCGCCGCGCCGGATCGCATCGGGCTGGTCGCGCTCGACACGATCTTCCGCCAGGCCGAGGAAAGCCTGATCGTCGCCAACGCGCACCGCATTAACCACGGCGAGATGCCGCTCTTCACCCAGTCGGCCAAGGACTTCTATCTCTTCAAGGTCGCGGAACCGGAGGCTGCGGCCGAGCGCGTGGTCAAGCTGCTGACCGAGAGCATCCCGCGCAAGTTCGGGCTTGACGCGATTGACGATGTGCAGGTGCTGTCGCCGATGCACCGCGGCGCGGTCGGCGTGGCGCAGTTGAACGTGGCGCTGCAAGGCGCGCTGAACCCGCCCGCGCCGGCGAAGCGCGAGTGGCGCAGCGGCGGGCGCATCTTCCGCATGGGCGATAAGGTGTTGCAGACGCGCAACAACTACGACAAGCAGGTCTTCAACGGCGACCTCGGCCGCGTGCAGGCGATTGATCTCGAGGAACAATCCGTCACGGTTGACTTCGACGGCGTGCGCGTGCCGTACGACGTGACCGAACTGGACGAACTGACGCACGCGTTCGCCATGAGCGTGCACAAATCGCAGGGCAGCGAATACAAAGCGGTCGTGCTGCTGCTCCTGCCCCAGCATTACATGCTATTGCAGCGCAACCTGCTTTACACCGCCATCACGCGCGCAAAGTCGCTCGTAGTGATTGTCGGCGCGCCCAAAGCAATCGCCATGGCGGTGAAAAACGACAAAGTCGCGCAGCGAAATAGCCGATTGGCTGAAAGGCTCACATGGACCCCCTGATTGTCACCAATGCGGCCGGATTCATGGGGCTGGCGCTCTCGCTCTGGCTCGGGTTCTTCAATATCACGCGCAGCCCCGCGCGTGTCATGTCGCGCGTTGCCGCCCTGACGTTGTGGGCGTGCGCCGGCTTCTTCCTGAGCCAGTTGATGTTCTACAACCAGTTGTCGGAGGTCCGCAGCGACGCCTGGCTAGCGGTCTTTCGCGTGTCGGTGATGTTCATCCCGGCGCTCTGGCTGCACACCACTGCCGAGCTGGCGATCCTCGACAAGCGGCGCATCATTCCGCTGCGGCGCGTTGTCCTGGGCGCCGCCTATGCCATCGGGCTGATCGTGCTGATCACCGATGTCGTCACCGGGCAGGCGCTGCTCGCGCCGGCCGCGACGCCGTACTCGACGGTGGTCGGCGCGAGTCGCGCGCCGAGCTTTTTCTTCCCGCTCTATGCCGTGTATGTGGCGTTCTGTGCGTACCAGTCGGCTCGTAATCTGATGGAGGCGCGCCAGATCACGGGCGGCCCGCTGGTGCGGCGGGCGGTCGAGTGGGGCATCCGCGGCACGATCATCAGCGGCGTCGGCGGCCTGTATCTGATCGGGCTGGTTCAGTTCAACGTGCCGTGGCTGAGCCTCTTTGGCGACTTCGCATTCGCGGCGGGCGTCGGGCTGGTCGGCTACTCGACCGCGCAGATCGCCGGCGCGCTCGACGGGCGCAACATCGACCGCGACTTCCGCTATACGCTGCTGGCGATCGCGGCGGTCTGCTGCGCATATATGGCGGTCGCGCTGCTGTCACAGGTCATGTACGCGGTGCCGTTCATCAGCTATGTCTTCCTGCTGCTGCTGGCCGTCGCCACGCATTCGGTCTTCGACGGCGCGCGCGGCGTGCTCGACAACCTGTTCTTTACGCCGCCGACGCGCGCGCTGCGCGCCAACCTGCGCGCACTGGCGCACGAGGCGAACGGCGATCCGAATGTGCGCTGGAATATGAATGCGCTGTTTGCGGCGCTCTGCCAGTCGCTTGGCGTCACGCGCGGCGTGCTGCTGCTGCGCGAGGGCGACGCGTACCGGATCGAAAGCGCGTACCGTTTTGCCTCGCCGCCCGCGACGGTGCCGCCGTCCGTCGTTGCCGCCTCGGAAATCACGCCGCTCAAAGGCGAGACGGTACTCGGCGCGATGGTGCTGCTGGCGCCGTTGCGGTTGATGGATCAACAGGAGGGCGCGCTGGCGCTCGGCGCCAAAGCAAGTGGCGCAAACTACTCGGCGGCCGACGAGGAGATCGTGCTCGATGCGGCCGACCAACTGAACTATCTGCTGGCGCAGTCGCGCCTGCACGAGGAGCGCACGCGGCAGTTGAACACGCAGTTGACCGAGTACCGCGAGGCTGAGCGCGCCCTGCAAGCGGAGGTGACGCAGACGGCCGCCACAGCGGCGCTTGGCGTGCCGGGCTATTCCGAAGCGGAGTTCGTCGCCGCCGTCGAGGATGCGTTCCGGCATGTGTCGGACATTGCTTACCTCGGCGAGCATCGACTGGCCGGGCTTAACCTGCTCACGGGGCGGCTGGCGCCCGGTGCAGCCACCGGCCTGGACCGCGGCCGCGCGCTGAAGGACACGCTGGTCGAAGCGCTCAATAAGCTCAAGCCGACCGCGCAGGAGCCGAAGCAGCCGTCCAACGAGTGGTATCCGTTCCTGATCCTGCGCGAGGCGTACCTGGTCGGCGTGCCGAACAAAGAGATCATGGCGCATTTCTACATCAGCGAGGGCACGTTCAATCGCACTCGCCGCCGCGCCATTCGAGCCGTCGCGCGCGTGCTGGCCGACTTGGAGGCCGAGGCTGCGCGACCGGCGTAGGGAATGCTGACCGAAGATTAACCGCAGAGAGCGCAGAGAATGCAGAGAAAACCATTTGAACCGCAAAGGACGCAAAGAGTGCAAAGAAAAGCAGAAGGTTTTCCTCTGCGTCCTTCGCGCGCTTTGCGGTTAGCTGTCTGATTCTTCTCTGCGTCCTCTGCGTGCTCTGCGGTTAGCTTATTTTCATAACTTGTAACTTCATGATGGACTTGCCCCTCCAGGACGGTCGTGGAGCGGGTTTTTGTTGTCCGCATAAATCGTCACTAGCGGCATTATCCCGGCATTTCCTCGTTTTGGCGTCTTTTGGCGTCCCCCGCTCTATCAATGGCATCTCATATCGGGTTATATGAAACTAGCGACTAGCGACTAGCAGCTAGCAACTAGCAACTAGCGACTAACCCGGAGGATATCATGCAGAACACTCTGCCTTTGAAAACCGTCAAGCCCGATCATGAGCATCTGATGACCACCCTGCTGCGCAAGTTCGGGCAGTACAGTGATAGCGTCCGGCTGGGGTTCGAGCGCGGTTTTGACTCGGGCGAGATGATGGATCGGATCTACGCCAATCACCCGAGCGGCCGCTACGGCGTCGGCTGGCTGGGCGACTGGTTCTACCTGAACCAATCCGGCTGCCGGGGCCTGCGCGGGCGCAAGGACCTGCTGAAGTTCAGCCTGCGGCAGATACTGACCGCGCAGCGCGCGCTTGGCATCCAGCCGTTCATCCTTGATATCGCGTCCGGGCCGGGCACCTATCTGGTCGAGGCGTTGGCGGCCGAGAATGGCGGCGTGCAGGCGCTTTGCCGCGACCTGGATGAGAACGGCTTGCGCCGGGGGCGCGCGCTGGCCGGCATGTACCGGCTCGGAAACATCCGCTACGAGCAGGCCAACGCCTTCGACGAAGCGAGTCTGCAAACCGTGTCGCCGCGGCCGACGATCATCGTCTCGTCCGGGTTCTACGAAATCCTGACCGACGGCGCGATGATTCGCCGCTCGATGCAGATTGTGGGGCGCGTGCTCGATCCCGGCGGCACGTTCATCTTCACGACGCAGGTCAACCACCCGCAATTGAAGCTGATCGCTAACTCACTGGTCAACCGCGAAGGCAAGCCGTGGGTGATGGTCAACCGCCCAGTCGCGGATGTGGAGCAGTGGGCGCGCGAGGCCGGCTTCGCGACGGTCGCCACGTCGCTCGAACCGAGCGGCATCTTCGGCGTCAGCGTCGCCCGGTTCGCCGGGAACGCGGCGTGAGGTGACGCGAACATGAAAGGAGCGACCATGCCTGCCACGTATCACGCGCCGCTGCCCGCTGCGCAGTCGCCGCGCATGCGCCGCATCGCGACCTGGTTCCAGGAGCACGTCGTCTTCCGCGCGCTCGGCGCGGTGGCCGACATGCAAGTGCGCGGCGCGGAGAACCTGCGCGGCCTGTACTCGCCGTGCATCATCATCGCTAACCACACGAGCCACCTGGACACGCTCTGCCTGATGTTCGCCCTGCCGTGGCGGCTGCGCTTCAAGCTGGCGGTGCCGGCGGCCGCGGACTACTGGTTCCGCAGCGCCATCGTGGGCGGGCTGGCCTCGCTGTTTTTCAACCTGGTGCCGATGCGCCGCAGCGGCTGCCCGCTGACCGACATGAAGCGGATGGACGACCTGCTGGCGCGGCGCTGGTCGCTGATCATCATGCCGGAGGGCACGCGCTCGCTCAGCGGAGCGATGGGCCGCTTCAAGCCGGGCGCGGCGACGCTGGCAATCTGGCACGGCGTGCCGGTGCTGCCGGCGCGCATCGCCGGCGCGTACGAGGTCATGCACAAGGGGCAGCACGTCCCGCGTCACGGGCGCATCACGGTCACGCTCGGCCAGCCGATCCGGTTCGCACCGGACACCGACAGCCGCGCGGCGACCGCTCAACTGGAAGCGGCGGTGCGCGCGCTGTAGGCACGGGAGGACACCATGGGCATCTACTCGACCAAGGCAGGGTTTCAAGCGCGCTTCGCGCCGGCAATACACTGGCTGGCGGCGCACCATGTGAGCGCCGACGCGCTGACGCTATCCGCCGTGCTGCTGGCTGCGCTGGGCGGCGGCCTGCTGGCCGCCAGCCCGCAGTCACCTCTGCTGCTCGTTGCCGTGCCGTTCTGCCTGCTGGGACGGCTGATGCTGAACGTGCTCGACGGGCAGGTGGCGCGCGCGACCGGCACGGCGCACCCGGCGGGCGAGTTGTTCAACGAGTTCGCCGACCGCGTCAGCGATTTGCTCGTCTTCGGCGGGCTGGCCTGGGCCTGCGACAGCCCGCTCGGCTGGGCGGTGATCAGCCTGATCCTGCTGTCGTCGTACGTGGATATCCTGGGCAAGAGCCTGACGGGCCAGCGCACCTACGCGGGCATCATGGGCAAGGGTGACCGGATGATCTGGCTGTCGCTGTGCGCGCTCGCCGTGGCGATCAGCGGCTGGAGCGGCGTGTGGACACTCTGCTGGGTGGTGCTCGCGGCCGGTGCGCTGGTGACGACGCTGCAGCGGTTGAAGGCGATCCGGCAAGTGTTGCCGTAGTGGGGAGGGAGAAGACATCAAACCCACCACGGAGGCACACAAAGAAAACCTTTGTGAATGTGCTTGGTGTCTTGGTGGTGAACAAATGCTGGTGTAGTGCGGGGAGGTTGACATGTTGACCGAACTGAACTTCGTCTGGGACATTGCGCAGCCGCTGGCGGCGATCTTCGGCGCGGCGTATGTGCTGGTGCCGCTCGTTGAACTCAAGCGCCACATCGCGCTGAAGCAGAGCGTCATCTTCCAGCGTGTGCAGACCTGGACGGTCATCTGCGCCATTGTGCTCATCGCGCTGGCGCTTGGGGCGCCGGGTGTCGCCGTGCTGTTTGCGGCGATCGCGTGGCAGGGTGCCCGCGAATACGCGCGGGTGTCGGGGCTGACCGGCGCGTACCGGACGCTGCTGCTCGCCGCGTCGCCGCTGGCGGTGGTCGCTGCGTGGCTGTTCCCGCCGGCGCTGGCGCTGCTGCCGTTCGCCTTTGTGCTGGTGCTAACCGTGCCGCCGCTCGTCCGGCAGTCCGTGACGGGAATCGCCGAGCCGATAAGCCGCGCGGCGTTCGGATTCGTGTGGATCGCCTGGCCGCTGGCGCATGCGCCGCTGCTGGTCGAGCGCGAGGGCGGGGTGGTCTGGCTGACGGTCGCCATGCTCGGCGTGAGCATGAGTGACGTCGGCGCAGGGTCGGTGGGCATGCTGTTTGGGCATCGCAAGCTGGCGCCGGTGGTCAGCCCGGGCAAGACGTGGGCGGGCGCGTTCGGCAACGTGCTCGGCGCGGCGCTGGCGCTGGTCGTATTGAGCCCGTGGCTGCCCGCGCGCGATCCGGCGCCGCTGCTCCTGCTCGCCGTCGCCATCGCCGCCGCCAGCCTGTGGGGCGACCTGATCGAGTCGCTGGTCAAGCGCGCCAGCGGCGTCAAGGATGCCGGCGCGCTGCTGCCCGGCTTCGGCGGCATCCTCGACCGGATCGACAGCCTGCTCGTCGCGCTGCCGGTGGTGTACTACGCGACGATGGTGATGTGAAGGCGGGCGTTTGGAACACGAGAATCACGAAAGGGGCGAAAAGCGCGAAAGGGTGCTATTCAGCCGGGCGTGATGGAGTTGGCGTGTTGACGAAGCGGCGAACGCCGATTGGCTTCTGGCCGAAGTTGATCAACAGGCAGATGCGGTATTGGCCCTGTTTGAGATACAGCAGGCACTGCTCCACATCTTCGGGGCGCATGGTCGATGCCGCCTTCGTCTCCAGAATCAACTCATCCCGGCCGTCGTCGATCACGAAGTCCACGCGACGGCGCGTGACCACGACGCCATCATACGCTATCAGCACCTCGACCTCGCGCTCAAAGGCGACGTCCTGTTTCGGCAGGGCCAACTCGAGTGCGCGCTGGTAGTCGACCTCCATGCAGTGCAGACCCAATTGTTTCTGCACATCGATGCACGCAGCGATCACCTTGGCCGACAGCGGCTCGAAGGTGTGTTTGCCGGGTTTGCTGGTCGTCAAGGTGGCCTCCGCAATGTTAACGGCGTTTGGAACACGAACGCCACGAAATCACACGAAAGAGCGTGAACGCCGTGATGGCGCGCATCCCTTTCGCACCTCTCGCGTCATTTCGCGCAGTTCGTGTTCCAAAGTGCCTCGCGCCCCAGGTCAGCGCAACCTTGCAGAGCACGAACGCCGCGAAAGAGCGTGAACGCCGCGATGGCGCACCCCCCTTTCGCGCCTCTCGCGTCATTTCGCGCAGTTCGTGTTCCAAAGTGCCTCGCGCCCCAGGTCAGCGTAACCTTGCAGAGCACGAACGCCGCGAAAGAGCGTGAACGCCGCGATGGCGCGCATCCCTTTCGCGCCTCTCGCGTCATTTCGCGCAGTTCGTGTTCCAAAATGCCTACGCGTCCAATATCCTCGCCAGCCCGTCCAGCAGGCGGTCTACGTCGGTGGGTGTGTTGTACGCCTGGATCGAGACGCGCACGAACGGTTTGCCCTGCCATGTCACGATCGGCGCCTCGACGCCGAACTCGTCGTACAGCCGCGTCTTGAGCGCCGCCGTGTCGCACGGCGGCAGGGGCGCGCTGAACATCTGCATATACCAGTCCGTCGCGTCGGGCGCGATCGGCGGCAGGCTGGTCAATGCGCCGATGCGTATGCGCGCCTCCCGCGCCAATTCATGGCAGCGCAGGCGCATGTTATCCCAGTCATGCTCCGCCAGGAAGCGCAGGCCGTCCGGCACGGCCAGGTACGCCGCCGGGTCGCGCGTGCCGGTCCACTCCTGCTCGTCCACGAAGCGCGACGGTCCCGGCCGCTCCGACTCGTAGCCCCACGAGACGACCAACGGCTCGATGAGCGACTGCCGGTCCGGCCGCGCGTAGAGGAAGGCCGAGCCCTTCGGGCAGTTCGCCCACTTGTGCAGGTTCGAGGAGTAGAAGTCCGCGCCGAGCGCCTGCATGTCGAGCGGGAGCTGCCCGACGGCGTGCGCGCCGTCCACGATGCTGATGATGCCCGCCGCGCGCGCGCGGCGACACAACTCGGTCACCGGGAAGATCAGCGCGGTTGGCGACGTGATCTGGCTCCAGAAGATGACTTTGGTGCGCGGCGTGACGCCGGCCCAGAACTGCTCGACGAACGCCTCCGGCGTCGTGACCGGCAGCGGAATCGGTTGGTGCGTGTATACCGCACCGGTCTGCTTGCACAGGAAGCGCCAGGTGCGGTCGAGCGCGCCGTACTCGTGATCGGTTGTCAGGATTTCGTCGCCGGGCTGCAGCGCCAGGCTGCGCGCGACAATGTTCAGCCCGGTCGTCGCGTTCGGCACAAACACGACGTTGTCTGCCGCCGTGTGCAGGTACGCCCCGAGCGCGGCGCGCGCCTCGGCCATCAACCCACCGAAGCGGCGGCCGAGGAACTCGACCGGCTGGTGCTCCAGTTCGCGCTGCCACCACTGGTACTTCTCGAACACCGGACGCGGCGTCGCGCCGAACGAGCCGTGATTGAGGAAGGCGATCTGCGGGTCAATGAGAAACAGATCTTTGGGAAGCGGGTATGTAATCATGGCGAAGAATGTGGCACAAAGCAGAGATTAAACACAAAGACACAAAGCAAATCTTAAACGGGTCGTTATGAGGCTCCTGATTCAACAGATCGGATATTGGGCATGGCAGCATCTATGCTCACTGCAGAGCACGCAGAGATCGCAGAGAAATACTTTGTGTCTTGGTGTCTTTGTGTTGATCTGGTTGCGCATAACCATGTCTCTGTCGCGGTTTCACGATATTGCCGCGCGGCGCAGGGTGAACCAGACGCCGAGCGCGACCGCTTCCATGGCGATCGCAAACACGGCCAGCGCGGTCAACGACAGATCGTACAGCGCGCCCATCACCGCGCCGGAATGACGGACGGACGCGCCACCCCCCCCTCGTCATTCCGGCATGCTTCTGGCCGGAATCCACTCTGTGGCGTATCGTGTCGGCGCGGAGGTGGGCTCCGGCTTACTACACGCCGGCATGACGATGCGCACGCGTCACCCCTTGCCGATCTCCGCCAGGAACGCCTCCACCGCGCGCGGGTCGAAGTGCTGCCCCGCCTGCGCCCGGATGTGCGCGATGACCTTCGCTTCCGGCCAACCTTGGCGGTAAGGGCGGTCCGAGCACAGCGCATCCCACACATCCACGACCGCAAAGATGCGCGCCACCAGTGGTATCTGCTCGCCCTTCAGCCCGCGCGGGTAACCCGTGCCATCCCATTTCTCGTGATGACAGTAGGGGATGTCGAGCGCGGGTTGCAGGTACGCGATCGGCGCCAGCATCTCATACGCATAGACCGGGTGCTTGCGCATCAATTCCCATTCCGGCTCGCTGAGCGGCCCCGGCTTGAGCAGGATGTTGTCCGGCACCCCCATCTTGCCGATGTCGTGCAGCAGCGCGCCGCGGCGCACCTGCACCAGTTCGCTGTCGCTGAAGCCCATGGCGCGCGCCAGGTGCAGCGTCAGGGTGGTGACGCGCTGGGTATGTCCTTCGGTCTCCTTGTCGCGCAGATCGAGCGCGCGCGACCAGCCCTCGATGGTGGCATCGTACGCCAGCGAGAGGTTCAAGTTGGAGCGCTGCAGGCCTTCAAAGAGTTGGGAATTGTCAACGGCAATCGCCGCCTGACCGGCGAGCGTGTCAAGAAACTCCAGCCAGGGCGGATCGGGGTCAAGCGGTGCGCGGTGGAATACTTCGAGCACGCCCTTGACCTGTCCTTTGGCGATCAGCGGCACACCGTAGTAGGCCGCCAGGCCCTCCTGCTGCCACAGCGTCGCAAAGTGGGAACTCGCCTGCACCGTAGCCGCATCGGTCGCGCGCACCATGCGCCGCTCCAGCACGGCGCGGCCGGCGAAATCCTCCCCGACGCGGATGCGCGCCGTCTGCGCCTGGCGCGTGCGAAAACCGCGTCCGTCGGCGTATGTCAGCGTCTGGGTATAGGGATCGAGCAGCAACACCGCGGCGCAGTCCACCCCCAGTCGGGCGGTGACGTGCTCGAGTAGTATGCTGAGCGTAACGCGCAGGTCCATGCTGCCGCTGATGGCGAGGTCGATGTCGTGCAGCGCCTGCAATTGCGACAACTGGCGCACTGTTTCTTCGTGCAGCCGCATGCGGTGCAGCGCCGCCCCGCCCATCTCCGTCAGCGACTCGAGCAGTTTCAGTTGCTCCGGCGTGATCGGGCGCGCGGTCGGCATCGAGACGAACATGACCCCGACCGGCGTCGCGCCGGTGCGGATCGGCAGGCACGCGCCGCCCCAGCCAGCCGGCACCTGCTCGCGCGTCGAGGCGCGGGCGAGCGGGTCGCCCCGAAACTCCGCGGTAAGATAGGATTGACCGCCGGCGAAGACCGTTCCGGCAATGCCCACGCCGGGTTTCATCGGCGTCTTGCCCAGTTGCCGGAACCAGTCGCGTTCGACGGCGGCGCGCAGTTCGCCGCTATCGGGGTGATAGAGCCAGATGGCGCCGGCATCGGTTTCCAGCGCGGCCAGCGTTTCGTCGAGCAGGATCGGCAGCGCCTCGCCGAGGGTTTGGGCGGTGCGCAGGGCCGCGGAGATGGTGTGCAGCGCTTCCAGTTCCACCAGCCGCCGGCGCAGTTGTTCCTCCGCCTGCTTGCGCGCCGTGATGTCGGCTGCCACACCCACGATCCCGGCCACCCGGCCGTTCGTATCCCGCAGCGGGCCGATGTGGTTCTCGAAATGCACGCCGTGCAATTCATTGAGCGCCGTCACAATCTCGCCGGCCAGCGCGCGCCGAATGATCTCCTCCCCGGTTATCGTTTTTCCCGTGCGCTCGACAAAAGGCATCGCGCCATAGAGTTCGAGCGCGGACGTGCCGACGTTTTCGCCGGGCTTCAATCCGACTTGCTCCAATCCTTTGCCTTCGGACAGCGTGAAGATGCCGTTGATATCCGTGGCAAAGATCGTGATGGCGATGCTGTTCAAAACGGCACGCAGTTGCGATGCCGTTTCGTGCAGCGTCATCTCCGCCCGTTTGCGCTCGGTGATGTCGCTGGCCGTGCCGCGCACGACCGGGACCGCGAGTCCCTGACTCCGCAGGGTGTTGTTGTATTCCCAGATACGTCTTTCGCCGTGTTTGGTGTCCACGAACATCAAGCCGCTCGCGCTGCCTGTGGCTTGAATTTCAGCCAGATAACCCGCAAAGCGGTCACGGAATTCGGACGCCAGAATATCCTGCAGGTTCATCCCCAACAATTCATTTTCAGCGTACCCTGTGATCCGCGTCGCCGCCGGATTCGCCGAGAGGATATTCCCTGTTAAATCATGGATGCAGATGAGATCGTGGCTGTGTTGCACCAAATCTCGGTAGCGCTCCTCGCTTTCGCGCAACACCTCCGCCGCGTGGCGTTGTTCATCGCGCAGACGTTTCTGTTCGAGCGCATTCTTCACCGCCGGGCCCAACCGCCCCAGCCTGTCCTTCAGCAAATAGTCAGCCGCGCCCTGTTTTATGCACTCGACAGCAGCGTCTTCTCCGATCGTGCCGGATACTAGGATGGACGGGATGTCGAAACCGCTCGCCCGCAGAATTTGCAGTGCGTGCAGACCGTCGAATTGCGGCAGGCGGTAGTCGGAGAGGATAATGTCCAGTGTCGGGTTGAGAGCCGAACGATACGCCTCCTCGGTCTCCACGCGCTGCCATTCCGGCTCGAATCCGCCGCGACGCAATTCGTGCACGAACAACTCGGTGTCCGCCGGGTTGTCTTCCAGAATCAGAACGCGCAAGTGGACTGGCATCTTTTCCTCCCCGGGTGATGGACGCGGGTCGAGACTGAGACTGCGCTTGATATGCGAGAGTCAACTCGCGGGGGGCCGGTTGAGCAGCATCCAGTACAGCTCCAGTTGCCGCACGGCTTCGGTGAATTGCTCGAAATCCACGGGTTTGACGATGTAGCTGTTGACGCCCAGGTTGTAGCTTCGGACGATATCGCCTTCCTCGCGCGATGAGGTCAGCACCACGATCGGTATCGTCCGCGTGCGCGCGTCGGACTTGACCCGCTGCAGCACTTCCAGCCCGTCCACCTTCGGCAACTTCAGATCGAGCAGCACGACCTTCGGGGCTTGATCCACGTTGCGGCCGGCGTAGGCCCCAACGCCGAAGAGGTACTCCAGCGCCTCGGCCCCGTCGCGTACGACGTGGATGCGGTTCGTCAGGTTGTTGCGCTTGAAAGCGTGAAGGGTCAGTTCCACGTCGTTCGGGTTGTCCTCGACGAGCAGGATTTCGACCGGGTTATCCAGCATGCCTGTCTCCCTGTTGATATTCCGATGTGCGCCGAGCCAAATGGAAAACTCTGTTTCGCGCTATGCGCGCGCTTGCTCCGCAATGGACTCAACTCCGTAGCGCCGCCGGACGATGGCCGGTGGGAGATACGCGAGCAAAATCCCGACGGCCGCGCCCAGCCCAATCAGCCGGCTGACAATTTGCCACCAATCGGCCTGCGATAAACCGGCCACCGAGGCCACGAACGCGCTGCCAAACCAAAATACGAGACACCACGAGACGAGCAGGATACGATAACGCTGCGTCGCCTCGCGCACGCGGAAAAAAAGCGTGAAATACGCGAGCGAAGCCAAAATCTGCGGGAATACGAGCAAGACGAGCGCCGCCGCAAAAAACGGATCCGTGCGTGGATGCGCGTAAACCAGCCGAGTCGTCCACCGCTCGATTTGCACGCGGGCCGGATCGCTCGCGGCGATAGCGTAAACCAGCAAAACGAAATAGAGCGCGTAGAAAATCGCGAGCGGCGCCAGGAACCGCGGACTCCCTGTGAAGAGATAGACGAGATAGTAGAGCAGCCCCCACAGCGCGATGCAGATGAGCAAGATGTTGATGTACGTCAGCGCCACAAAGAGCGGAAGGGAGGCGATGTTGAACGCACCGAACAAATTCACGATGGCGCTCATCAGCGTCGTCGCGGCGAGACAATACCACCAAAGCCCGAACAATCGCCAGGCGAGCCGCGCCTCCGAGTTGGAAACGGTCCGTTGGCCCAGGCGCGCGGCCACATAGGTGTAAATCGCCGCTGACACGACCGAAAAGCATGTGCTAATCAACAGCGTGATTTGGATCACCGTCGCCTCCGTTACCGATCAGACCAATTCCCGCGCGCGTTCCGCCACTTCATCGACCGGCTCGCTGACCTGCGGAGGCGCTGCGGGTTCAATCCATGGCAGCGAGAAATGAAACGTGGCGCCGTCGTCCACGCGACCTTCCGCCCACACACGGCCGCCGTGCCGGTGGACGATGCGCTGAACAATCGCCAGCCCGACCCCCGTGCCTTCGTAATCTTCAGAACGGTGCAAACGCTGAAAGGTGCCGAACAGCTTGCCAACGTATTCCATATCGAAGCCGACGCCGTTATCGTTGACGGAAAACACCTGCTCGTCGTTCCCCTTTGTCCAACCGATGTCAATGCGCGCGAGGTCGCGCTTGCGCGTGTACTTGAGCGCATTAGACAGCAGGTTGATCCAGACCTGCTTCAACAAACGCGGGTCGGCCTGACATACGGGCAATGCCTGCCCCGCATCGGCCGACGGGTCGCCGACCGTGAACTCGACACGTCGCCCATTCGTCTCTGCGCGTAGCTCGTCAATCGACTGGCGAACCAGCGCCGTCATTTGAACCGGCTGCTTCCTGAGCGGTTGGCGGCTGAGACGCGAGAGCGTCAGCAGATCGTCCACCAGCGTCCCCATTTGCCGGGTGTTGTCGCGCACTAGATTGATATAGCGCAAGGCTTCGGGGACGAAGTGGCCCGCGTGCTCTTCAAGCAGGATGCGCGAAAATCCGTCGATCGCGCGCAAGGGCGCACGCAGGTCGTGTGAAACCGAGTACGAGAATGCCTCCAGTTCCTTGTTGGCGGCTTCGAGGTCGTTGTTGGTAGCCGCGAGTTCTTTGTTGGCCGCTGCAAGCGCTGTATTTGCGACTTCGAGCTGCTCTTTGGCTTGCTTCGCCTGTGCGCTGGCGCGACGCATCGCCTCGGCCACGGATGAAATCATCGCGCACGTTATGCAGAAGACCGCCAAGCCCAGCCAATCAGCGGAATCTACGATGAAAGGTTGCGCAACAAGTACCGGCCATAAGTATAGTATCGTGAGACAACTGAGCAATGTCCCCAGCAGGCCGGCAGCAAGGCCCCCGTAGAGTGCGGCGACCATTACGGCCGGATAGAACGTGAGCCACGCAAGACGCACTCTAAGATCTTGTAGTGGCCATAGCCGCAGGGCAGCGGCTACGGCGATAAGGACTGTGGCAACGATATAGGGTTGCCATGCGTAGCGGAATGTCTTCTGTGTATCCATTTGCGCCCTCATCTCGTCAACAGCGAAATCAGCAGTCGTTGTTGATTGATTAACGCTCATGTGGGATCGGGCGTTACTTCGTCGCCCAATCCTGGCACATGGTTCCTTTTTTTTCTCCCGTGCCACGGGCGAGAAAGGCTCAGGGAATTATGGCTTCGCGCCTCGCCAGCGAACACGGCGATAGCACTGATTGATAGGGGGTGCGGTCCTCGGCTGTCCTCGCGCCGAACGAAACGCGGATGGGTGGCTTGACGTGGGCGGTATTGTTCGCTTGCGGGGTCTGCCGGACTTGGCACAGCCCAATTTCCGGCGTGTCACGCCGGTCGCAGAGTGAAAAGCTGATTCCGGCGAGCTGGCGGCGCGATGGTGTAGTGAAATAGGTACGCGCCAAACCGCCTTCAAGTGCGGCGGGGGTGCTGCCTTGCTTTTGGCGCTGCCCAATCATCCTCCCTCTCTCCGATACTTCGTCTTGCACACCAACGATGCCGCGGGTCGGCGCTTGTCGTGGCATAAATGCGTTCCCTCAGGTGGGTTCATTGTATACCCGCTGTCGCGCCGTCGTCTAATCGGCACGCCCGCTGTCAGGCATCGGCGCGACAGAAAGTCGCCGTGCTTTTCGCGTGAGCGTTAATCCGATACTGCCGCTCGCTAAAACAGAACGGGATGCGGGAAGCCATACAAACGCAGGCCAAGCGGCCTGCGCGAGCGTCACCCGTGGCCCTGTTCCGCCAGGAACGCGCCCACCACGCGCGGGTCGAAGTGCCTCCCGGCTTCCGCGCGGATGTACACCAACGCCTCCGCTTCCGACCACGCTTTGCGGTACGTCCGGTCGGAGTTCAGCGCATCCCACACGTCCACCACCGCGAAAATGCGCGCCGTCAGCGGGATCTGCTCGCCCTTCAGCCCGCGCGGATAGCCCGTGCCGTCCCATTTCTCATGATGACAATACGGAATGTCGAGCGCGGGTTGCAGGTACGCGATCGGCGCCAGCATCTCATACGCATAGACCGGGTGCTTGCGCATCAACTCCCACTCCGACGCGCTCAACGGCCCCGGCTTGTGCAGGATGCTGTCCGGCACGCCCATTTTGCCGATGTCGTGCAGCAACGCCCCGCGCCGCACGTGCACCAACTCGCCGTCGCTCAATCCCATCGCCCGCGCCAGCCGCAGCGTCAGCGCCGTCACACGCTGCGTATGCCCTTCGGTCTCCTTGTCGCGCAAATCCAGCGCGCGCGACCAGCCTTCGATGGTGGCGTCGTACGCCAGCGACAGGTTCAGGTTCGAGCGTTGCAGACCTTCAAAGAGCTGCGCACTGTCAATCGCAATCGCCGCCTGGCCCGCCAGCGTTTCGAGCAAGTCCAGCCAGTGCGCGTCGGCGGTCAGCGGCGTGCGGTGGAACACTTCCAGCACGCCCTTGACCTGCCCTTTGGCGATCAGCGGCACGCCGTAGTATTCCGCCAGGCCCTCCTGCTGCCACAGTAGCGCAAAGTGCGGACTCGCCGCCGCCGCATCGGTCGCGTGCACCATTCCTCGCTCCTGCACGGCCCGGCCGGCGAAACCCTCCCCGACGCGCACGCGCGCCGTCTGCGCCTGACGCGTGCGGAGGCCGCGCCCGCTGGCGTATTCGAGTATATGCGTATATGGGTTGAGCAGCAGCACGGCGGCAGCGTCTACGCCCAACTGCGCTGTGACGTGCTCCACGAGGACGTCCAGCGTAATGCGCAGGTCCGTGCTGGCCGAAATAGCGCGGTCGATGTCGTGCAGCGCCTGCAACTGCGACAACTGGCGCATCGTCGCTTCGTGCAGGCGCATGCGGTGCAGCGCCGCGCCGGCCATCTCGGCCAGCGACTCGAGCAGTTTGACTTGCTCCGGCGTGAGCGGGTGCGTGGCCGGCTTCGAGACGAACAGCACCCCGACCGACGTTGCGCCGGTGCGGATCGGCAGGCACACGCCGCCCCAGCCGGCCGGCACCCGCTCACGCGTTGCCTCGCGCGTCAGCGGATCACTCCGAAATTCGGCGGTACGGTGCGCTTGGCCGCTGGCAAACACGGTGCCGCCGATCCCTTCGCCCGGTTTCAACGCGGTGATGCCCAGCGGCTCGAACCAGCCGCGGGCGATGGCGGCGTGCAGATCGTCGCTCGCGGGCTGGTAGAGCGAAATGGCGCCGGCGTCGGTTTCCAGCGCAGCCAGCGTTTCGTCCAATAGAATCGGCAGCGCCTCATCGATGGTTTGGGCGGAGCGCAGGGCCGCGGAGACGGTGTGCAGCGCTTCCAGTTCGGCCAGCCGCCGGCGCAGTTGTTCCTGCCCGCGCATGCGCTCGCTAATGTCGCTGACGATGACCTGCACGGCCGGTTTGCCCTGGTATGACAAAGGCGTGGCCATGACCTCCACGTCGATGGGGGTGCCGTCCAATCTCAAAAATACCTCTTCGACCGGGTAAAGCCCCGCTTCACCCGCCATCATACGGCGCATGCGTTGCAGCGTCTCCTGCAACTGAGCCGGATGAATGATGTCCTGCACGGAACGACCGATGAGGCGATCCACCGAATCCGCGCCCAGCAGGCGCGCACCGGACGGGTTGGTAAAAACAATCTTGCCGTCAGCATGCACGGCAATCCCAACCGGGGCCGCGTCAAACAGGTTGTGGTAGCGCTCCTCGCTCTCGTGCAATGCGTTCTCGGCGCGCTTGCGCTCGGTGATGTCTTGAATAGTGCCGGACATGCTCACGACGCTGCCCTGGTCGTCAACGGTCAACTGACCCAGGCCGTGCACCCAGCATTCGGCCTTGTCGTTGTGCCTGATGATTCGGTATTCCTTGTCAAAACGGGCGCGCCGACCGATGACCTCGTTCGCAAAATAGTCCAGCATCGGTTGTCGGTCGTCGGGGTGGATCAACGCCGCCCAACCTGCCACCGAACGTTCGTACGTTTGATCTATTCCAAACAGCGCATCGAGCACAGCCGAACTCGTCCATACACCCGTGGGGAAGGCCAGCACATAACTGCCGAGGCCCGCGATGATTTGCGCTTCGGTCAGCAACCTTTCGCTGTCGCGCAATGCCTCCTCGGCCCGCTTGCGCTCGGTAATATCACGTGAAATGCCGACGGTGCCGGTCACCTGGCCGTCACGATCTCTGATCGCTACTTTGGTGGCCGACAGCCAGCGTGGTTGTCCAGCGGCAGTTGGATTGAATTCGATCCGATCCACGATCGGCTGCCCGGTTTCGACGATCCGCTGCTCTTCGCTGTAGAACGCGCGCGACTGCTCAGGCGGCTGAAAATCGGCATCGGTCCTGCCGACGGCCTGCTCGGGGTCGGCCACGCCCAAAAAGCGGGCCTGAGCGCGGTTGATGCGGGTGAAGCGGGAGGCCGTATCCTTGAAATAAACCTGGTCGGGAATGTTGTCCATGAGCGCGTACAGCAAGTCGCGCTCATGAGCCAGCGCCTCCTCCGCCTGCTTGCGCTCGCTGATGTCCACGAACATGGCGCGGGTGCCGGATACGCGCCCGGCGGCGTCCCGCTCGGGCTTTGATCGCAATAGGGTGGGCACGCTTCGTCCATCGCGGGTTAGCAATGCGCGCTCTTCAGCCATAAACTCGCCGGCCAGCGCGCGCGGGAAACCTTCGACCAGCAGGCGGCGCGAAGCGGGTGTGTACACGTCGGCCAGCGGTCGCCCGACAAGCTCGTCGCGGCTGTAGCCCAGCGTCTGCGCGAATAGCCCGTTGCAGTCCGCAATCACCGGGGCGCCCTCGATCGTGGTGGTGGTAGCATACATCGCCGGCGCATCCTCAAACAGCTCGCGGTAGCGCTGTTCGGCGCGGCGCACCGCCTCTTCTGCCTGCTTGCGCGCCGTGATGTCGCGGCTGATGCCCATCACGGCCGTCACGGCCCCCGATTCATCGCGCAGCGGCACCAGCCAGGTGCTGATCCACGTCTTGCGCTCGTCGAAGCGGAGGGGGGACTCGACAAACTGCGGCTGCCCGCTGTCGAACACGCGCTGCAGTGACTGCCTCTGCGGCCCGGCAATCTCGGGCGGGAACAAATCGCCCCGCGCTTTGCCGATCATCTGCTCTGGCGTCGTGCCAAACTGCCGCGCGGCAAACGTGTTGACGTATTGCACGCAGTCCGCGCGGTCAATCACAAAAACCATGTCGGGCGCGGCTTCGGCCAGCGCGCGGTAGCGCGCTTCGCTCTCGCGCCGCGCCTCATCGGTCTGCTCGCGCTCGCGGAGATTGGCCAGCAGCCGATCCGCTTCGTGCCGCGGCTGTTCCGGCTTCAGAAACTCGTCGGGCGGGACATAGTAGAAGTTCCGGCACACCATGCCGCCCGCGATGACCAGCGGGTGGGTGCGGATCACGTCGAGGATGATCTCCGGGCTGAAACGCGCGCGATTGTACTGGCAGATCGCCAGCACGTCATGCGCCGGCAAGAACCGATTGAGCTTGGCCTCGTATTCGATCAATCGCTCAACGCCGAGCTCGCTGCCCAACTGCCAGGTCATCTCGCCCGTCACACGCAAGGCTGAGAAACCGGCGGCTTTCGCGCCGCGCGTGGATTCCGCCAGGAAATCGATCATCCAGTCGGGGTCGAACGTGCCCTGCTTGAGGTAGGCATCGCGCTTGCTGAGGATAGCCAGCGCGCCCGAGCGCCGCGCCGCGCCGGTATCGATCCCGCCGCCCTGCAGCGCCTCCAACACGGTCTGCGCCGTGTTGTCGTCGGCGATATAGCTGCACTGCTCACCCCGTTCCAGCCCGATACGTACGAACGGAATCAGGGCGGCGAACTGCTCTGCGTGGGTTTCGTAGATCAGGCACAGGTGGTCATGGACGGCGAGACGTTCGATGGCCGCTCGCAGCGATGGACTGGATTCGTAGGTATCCACGACGACCTCCTGGCCGCGACCTGCTATGCCCACTTGCTTCCATCGCACGGTCTATCGCCCCATCAACACAAGCATTCCTGTTCGGCGTGCCCACCATGCGCAATCCGCATTATATTGGCAAAGTTATTATAGGCTCGCTCTTGATTTGTGACCTTATGTGCGCAACCGCCACCACGCGTCGGCCATATAGAACGCCACGGCCGAGATGAGCGCGGCCCCGGCCAGCGTCCAGAAGACCGGCAGATAGCCGTGGAACGCCGTATACATCAGGCCCGCGCCCAGCGGGCCGGCGGCGCGCGCCAGCGTCGTGAACAGCCCAACCCACCCGCTGATCGTGCCGTAGTTGGCCGGGCCGAAGTACTCGGCCAGCGACGACGCGCGCACCAGCGTGGACATGCCGTTGGCCATGCCGAAAAACGCGACGAATAGCAGCACACCGGTCAGGTCGCTCGTCAGTGCCAGCAGCACCACCGCGCCACCCTGCATCAGCGCGATGGTGACCATGACCGCGCGGCGCGGCAGGAAGCGCATCAGCGGCGCAAAGAACAGCCGCCCTGGTATCTGCATGAACCCGATCAGCCCGACCGACAGTGCGGCGAAATCGCTCGGATAGCCTTTCTCCAGCAAATACGGGATCAGGTGAACGCTCAAGGTGATCGATGCGAGCGTGGTCAGCACCAGCGCGACGGCCAGCGACCAGAACGTCGCGCTCTGCAGCGCCTCGGAGGCCGTCACGCTCGGTGCATGCGCAGCCGTGGGCTTGCCCGGCGCGGCGGGCGGCGGCACGCCGTCGCCGTCGGGCCGCAGCCCGAGGTCGGCGGGACGGCGGCGCAGGATAAACGCGTGCGGTGCGATGGTCAGCACGCCGAGCACGAGCGACAGCGTCAGCAACGCCATGCGCCAGCCCTGCTGCTGGATGATCCAGTTGTTGAGCGGGTTGAAGATGGTGCTGGCCAGCCCGGCGAACAGCGTCAGGATCGTCATGGCCCGGCTGCGGTGGCGCGCAAACCATTGCGCCAGCACGGTGAACGCCGGATCGTACAGGATCGCCGCCATCGTCAGGCCGAGCGCGGCCCAGATGGCATAGAAGGCCGGCAGGCTGTTGATCTGCGAGAGCAGCGCCAGCAGGACGGTCGCGGCGATGGAGCCGGCGGTCATCAGCCCGCGCGAGCCGTGCCGGTCGAGGAAGCGCCCGACCGGAATCGCGGCGAGGCCGGAGATCAGCAGCGCCAGCGAGAATGCGCCGGTCGTCTCCGCGCGCGTCCACTGGAACTCCTTTTCAATCGATGGCAGAAAGACGGAAAATCCGTAGTAGACGATGCCCCACGAAACGGTCTCGGTCAGCGACAGCGCGCCGAGGATCGCCCAGCCATGATAGAACGTGCGGCGCGCGGGATTGAACGGCTTCATGCTGTCCCTGTGCCGACAGAGCGCAAGCAGGTGTCGCGAATTGCATGCGTTGCCCCACCCCCTGACCCCCTCCCCGCTGCGCGGGGAGGGGGAAACAAGCAAAGGGTATTGGCGCGGCGGCTTTGCCGCCGCGCCAATACCCAATACCCGCTTCCCCTTCTCCCCCGCCATGCGGGGGAGAAGGGGTCAGGGGATGAGGGGGCGCATATCACGCCCGTGCTGAACCCAGAGGCTCGTGATGAGGGGGACATAGGTAACGTGAGTTGGCACTAACCGTTGAGCGTGATACGCCGCAGGCGCGGCGTGTCGGACAGGCCGGGGATGCGGCCGCGCTTGGCGACCGGCTGCCCGTCGATCTCTTTGATGTCACCGGTGAAGTCGATGGCGGGCGCGCCGCTGATCGCGCTCCCGACGCCGTAGCCGTCAATCGGCGCGCCCTGCGACTTAAGGAGCAGGACGCGCGCCAGATCGAGTCCGCCGCTGACGAAGAGCTTGACGCGGCGGTGCCCGGCCTGATCGAGACGCGCGCGCACCTCTTTGACCAGCTCGGGCGTCACACGCCCGCGCTCCGACGGCGTGTCGAGCCGCACGCCCCACAGCCGCTCGCCCATCGCGGCGGCGATGCGCAGCGCTTCCTCGGCCTCGTCCTTGAACGTGTCGACCAGCACGATGCGCGGCACGTCGGCGCCCATCGCGGCGTCGAATGCGCGCGCGGCGTCGAGCGTGTCGCCCATCAGCAGTACCAGTGCGTGCGGCATAGTGCCGGCGGCGGCCTTGCCGGCCAGCGCCGCGCCGGCCGGCGTCGCGCTGGTTGCACAGCCGCCGATGATCGCGGCGTACTCCATGCGCGCCGAGACGTCGGGGTGCACGTGGCGCGCGCCAAACATGGTGACGGGCGCGGGCGCGGCCGCGTCCACGATCGCGCGGGCGGCGGTCGCCCAGCCGCTCTCGCTGGCGAGGATGCCGAGCATCGCTGTCTCGTACAGACCGTAGGCGGCGTACGGCGCGCGGATGCGCAGCACGACCTCGCGCGCGGCGATCGGCTCGCCTTCCAGCAGCGACCAGATTTCGGCGCCGGCCGGCAGCACGCGGCGCAACAGCGCGTGCACCTCGTCCATGCCGCACAGCAGGCCGGCGCGGCCGGCGAAGATCTCCATGACGGCGACGGCGTCGCGGCCGGCGGCGCGCAGCGTGTCAAGTGCGCGCGCGAAGTAGATGTCGGCGCGCGCCGGGTCGAGCGCGCGGCTGATGTCGGGTTCGGTCATAATGGTTCCTTCCTTTGCCGTAGCAGGCGCGATGCGCCATACGGTGCTTATACCGCAAAACAGCGCGCGCGTCTAGCAGTCTGTCGGAGAGGCAGTCTTTTTGACCGCATCTTGTGGTTTGGAGATCGTTTCTGGCGCTGCGACCACAAAATGCAGTCCTCTCCGACAGGCTGCTAGAGGCAAATAGACCCTTCGGATCTTGGAAATCCGAAGGGTCTGAAAGGCGCATTGCGATGCGCCCCGGCGGTAGTGTCCGTTCAGCGCAGCCCCATCGCCACCTGCATGTCGCGCAGCGTCTTGTCGGCGATGGCGGCGCACGCCTCGGCGTTCTGGCGCAGGATGCCGTCGAGCGTGGCCGGGTCGCTTGTCAATTCCGCGAAGCGCGCCTGCACCGGCTTCAGCCCTTCGATCACGACCTCGGCCAGTTCCTTCTTCAGGTCGCCGTAGCCCTTGCCAGCGAAATGCGCTTCGATCTGCGCGCGGCTCTGGCCCGAGAACAGCTCGTAGATCGTCAGCAGGTTGGTGACGCCCGGCCGCGACTCATCGAAGACAATCGAGCGCTGCGAGTCGGTCGTCGCGCGCGCGAACTTCTTACGGATCATGTCCGGCGAGTCCAGCAGCAGGACCGCTGAATTCGGGTCATCATCGCTCTTCGACATCTTCCTGGTCGGCTCCGACAGGCTCATGACGCGCCCGCCCACCGGCGGGATCATCGGCTCCGGCAGGGTGAACACGTCGCCGAAGCGCGCGTTGAACGACTGCGCGATGTCGCGCGTCAGCTCGACGTGCTGCTTCTGGTCCTCGCCGACCGGCACGTAGTGCGCGTGGTAGAGCAGGATGTCCCCGGCCATCAGCACCGGGTAGTCGAGCAGGCCGGTGTAGACGCTCTGCTGCTTCTGTGCCTTGTCCTTGTACTGCGTCATGCGCTCCAGCCAGCCAATCGGCGTGACGCAGTTCAGCAGCCAGGCCGCCTCGCTGTGCGCGGCGACGTGCGACTGCACGAAGATGCGGCAGTGCTCCTGCGTCAGCCCCACGGCGAACAGCATCGCCGCCATGTTGCGGATATTTTGCCGCAGCTCGGCCGGGTCCTGCGGCACGGTGAGCGCGTGCAGGTCCACGACGCAGTAGACGTTATCGAACTTCTCCTGGTCGCGGACCCAGTTCTTCATCGCGCCCAGGTAGTTGCCGATATGGCTGTTGCCGGTGGGCTGGATGCCGCTGAATGTGCGTTTTTTCATCGCTCAACCTCGCTGTGAGATAAAATCCCAAATCCCAACTTCCAAATCCCAAACAAACCGACGTGCGTATAGGGGCAGACCTGCGTGTCTGCCCGGCTGCGCCCCTCGCGCGGAAAACAAAAAACGCCCGCGTCCAAACAGGGACGAGAGCGCTCGTGGTGCCACCCGAATTCGCGGAAACGCACTGCGTCTCCGCCTCCGGCCCGGTAACGGCGGGCGACCGTGTTGGATACTGGCGCCGTGTGGCGCGTTGTCCGTCAGGCTCGCAGATCCATTCGCGTCGCGCTCCGCCGCCGCGCTTGCACCACTTCGGCGGCTCTCTGGGGCGGGCATCGGACGCTACTTCTCCTGCTCAATGCCGATAGGGGAAAGATAACATAAGTGGGGCAGAGCGTCAAATCGCGCGGCGACAGAAACGGTCGAAGATGCCCTGCATGTCCGCGAGCGGCGCGATGACCGCCGTTGCACTGAACGGGCGGTGTATGCCGACCGGCGGCGTCGCGTCGCGCACGGCGACGCCGAAGCCGGTATGCGGGAATTTCACGGACGTTGTCACGTGTGGCTCCTGATGTGGGGACGCGGTAGGGGCCGACCTGCGTGTCGGCCCGGCGGGCGCACATAGGTGTGCCCCTACCAGTCGGTCTGATCGTTACGGAATCAACAACACCTTGGCGACGCCGCCCGGCTCGTCGATCAGCCGATCGAACCAGCGGCCGCCGTCGGCCAGCGGCGCTTCGACGATCCACGGGTCGAGCCGGATCGCGCCGCGCGCCAGCCAGTCCAGCCCCTCGGCGAAGTTGGCCGGCGAGTAGGCGAACGAGCCGCGTAGGACGACCTCGCGGCGGATCACGTCGCCGAAGTTCAGCGCGCTCTGCTCCTCGTGCAGGCCGGTGAGAATGACCGTGCCGCCTGCGCGCGCGGCGGTCACTGCTTGCTGGCGCGTTACGCCGGCGCCGACGGCGTCTACCGACACGGCCGGCCCGCGGTTGCCGGTCGCGCCGCGCACGGTCTTGACCACGTCGCTGTCGCGCGCGTTGAGCGGTTCGCCGCCCAGTTCCTCGGCCATGGCCAGGCGCTGCGGCTCGAGATCGCTGATGAAGATGCGCCCCGCGCCACGCGCGCGCAGGGCTTGCAAGGCCAGCAGGCCGATTGGCCCCGCGCCGACGATCAGCACGGTTTCGCCGGCGACGGGACCGGCCAGCTCAGCCATGCGCACGGCAACGGCGACCGGCTCCGTCAGCGCGCCAGTGCGTGCCGTCACGCCGGCCGGCAGCGGCACGACGTTCTCGGCCGGCGTGGTGACGTACTCGGCATACGCGCCGGGGCGGTGCGCGCCGAGCAGCTTGCGCCGCGCGCACAGGTGGTTCAGGCCCTGCTTGCAGTAGTCGCACTGGCCGCAGTACGACAGTGGATTGACGGTCACGGCCTGTCCGGTGAAGAGTGCCGGGTTGCGCGCCGTCGCGCCGTCGCCGAGCGCGGCGATCTCGCCGGCAAACTCGTGGCCCATGACGAGCGGCGGCACGCGCAAGGCGTTATGCCCCAGATAGCCGCCCAGTTCCGACCCGCAGATGCCGGCGTATGTGACTTTGACGAGGACTTCTCCCGCGGCGGGCGCAGGCACGGCCTGCTCGCGCATCGCCATCGCGCGCGGCGCTTCCCAGACGAGTGCTTTCACAGATCGTTCCTTTCGGGCGAAGCATCGATCGACCTGTGCAGGCCGATCGATGCTTCGCCCCTACATTTTGTGTTCCTGCCCGATGACGAGCATCGTGTTGCCCTTCAGCACCGGCGCCTGGAACGGCTGCAGCATGACGTAACCATCGCGTGGCGCGGTGACCGCAATGGGCGGGCTGTCCACCATTTCGAAGTCGTATAGCCGCCCGACGAGGTCGCCCTGCTTGACCGGCGCGCCGACATCGAGCACCGGCTCGAAGTAGCCGCTGATCGGCGCGGGCACGTACTCGTCGAGATGGATCGCCGAAACGAGCCGCGGCGGGTTCGGCCGGTTGGGGGCGATGCGCTCGATCGCGCCGCCGAGCATGCCGTAGTGACGCATCACGTTCTTGATGCCCTCGTAGGCGTGGCGCACGCCGTCGAGCGAGACCGCGGCGGAGTGGCCGAACTCGCCGCCGATGGTGACCTTGCCCATCGCCTCGGCCTGGTCGGTGAGCAAGCCGCTCGCCATCTCGCTGGAGTAGATGAACACGAACGGTGTGTCGAATAGGCTGGCGACGGTGGACATCTCGGCAAGCTGCTTCGGATCGCTGACCATGTGGAACGAAGTGCAGAGCGCGAAGCGGTTGCCGGTGCCCGCCGCGTGTACGTCGATCACGACGTTGACGCGCGGCAGGACGTGGGTCGTCACGAAGTGGGCGATGCGGTAGGTGATGCTGCCCTTCGGGTTGCCGGGGAACGCGCGGTTCATGTTCACGCCGTCAATCGGCGACGGGCGCATGCCGGCGACGCACGCAGGCTGGTTGTGGCGCGGCATCAGGATGATCTGCCCGCTGATCTGCGCCGGGTCGAGGTCGTGCATCAACCGCCAGACCGAGACTTGTCCCTCGTACTCGTTGCCGTGCGTGCCGCCGAAACAGGCCATGCTCTGCGCGCGCGGCCCGGCCGTGCCGTTGACGACGCACAGCGGCACCATCGCGTAGCCCCAGGTGCCGTCGAGGTGGAACGCCACCTCGTAGAACTGCTTGCCCGGCTTGTCGAAGTCGATCGTGCCTGGGTCGTAAATGATTTGTGTCATATTGGCTCCCGGCTAGCAACTAGTCACTAGCAACTAGCGACTAGCTACCAGTCCGCCACCGAACCGTCGTCGTAGAAGAAGCGCTGCTCGGCTTCAATCTTGAACGGATGCTTGGCCGCTTCCTTTTCGTTGATCTCGACGCCGAGGCCCGGGCGCGTGGGTGGCATGATGTAGCCGTTCTGTACGTCGATCGGCGCGTCGAGCACCTCGTTGCGCCACGGCACGTCGCTGGTGATCGCTTCCTGGATCATCCAGTTCGGCGTGGAGAACGCGAAATGCACCGCCACGGCCAGCGCCAGCGGGCCGTTCGGGTTGTGCGGCGCGACGCCGATCGAGTGCGATTCGGCCATCGCGGCGATCTTGCGCGCTTCCCACAATCCGCCGCAGTGCGACAGGTCGGGCTGGATGATGTGGCAGGCGCGGCGCTCGAAGATCTCGCGGAACTGGTGCCGCCCGACGAGCCGCTCGCCGGTCGCGATCGGGATGCGCGACTTGCGCGTCACCTCGGCGGTCGCCTCGACGTCTTCCGTCGGGCACGGCTCCTCGAAGAACAGCAGGCCGTACGGCTCGAAGGCGTGGCAGTACTGCACGGCCATCGCCGGCGACGGGCAGCGCGCGTGCAGGTCGACCATCAGGTCCATGTCGGGGCCGACCGCCTCGCGCACGGCGCGCACCAGGCTCTCGGCGTGGCGCACCGCGCGCGTGCCCTCGACCCAGCCGGTGCGCGGCACGGCCATGAACTTGATCGCGTCGTAGCCCATCGCCTTGACCTGCAGAGCGCGCTCGGCGAACTGCTGCGGCTCGCTGCTTTCGTACATGCTCGTCATCGCGCCGCCGCCGAGGTGGTTATACACGCGCACGCGGTCGCGCACGCGCCCGCCGAGCAGTTCGTAGGCCGGCACGTTCAGCCATTTGCCCTTGATGTCCCACAGCGCCTGCTCGATGCCGCTGATCGCGCTCATGCCCTCGATGCCGACCTTCCAGAAATACTGGCGGTACATGATGTTGTAGAGGTGCTCGATGCGGCGCGGGTCTTCGCCGATGATGAAGCGGCTGACGTCCTCGACCGCGCCGACGACGCTCTGCGTCTTCCATTCGAGGGTCGCCTCGCCCCAGCCGAGCAGTCCGGCCTGGTCGGTCTCGACCTTGACGAAGATCCAGTTGCGCATGTTGGCGTTGACGACGATGGTGGATACTTTGGTGATTTTCATGGCACGTCCTTTTGATAAGAATTCCAACCGCAGAGAGCGCAAAGAGCGCAAAGAAAACCGAACCACAACCCCTACCGCAAAGAACGCAAAGCGCGCAAAGAAAACCGAACGACCTCTAACCGCAGAGAGCGCAAAGCGCGCAAAGAAAACCGAACCACAACCCCTACCGCAGAGAACGCAGAGAGCGCAGAGAAAACCGAACGACCTCTAACCGCAAAGAACGCAAAGCGCGCAAAGAAAACCGAACCACAACCCCTACCGCAGAGAACGCAGAGAGCGCAGAGAAAACCGAACGACCTCTAACCGCAGAGAGCGCAAAGAGCGCAAAGAAAACCGAACCACAACCCCTACCGCAGAGAACGCAGAGAGCGCAGAGAAAACCGAACGACCTCTAACCGCAAAGAACGCAAAGCGCGCAAAGAAAACCGGACCACAACCCC
>JACRMK010000101.1 GCA_016235055.1 Chloroflexota bacterium
CTTTGACCCGTCCAGTCGGCCAGGTCAAAGACCTGGCCCTACCACAGGATGCGATCCATTTTCATGGGAGCCGGCATCCAGGGGTGTTGACTCTGGGCCCCGGCTTTCGCTGGGGCGACAACCTGGGCGCCTTGCCGTTGGTCGCAGCGAAGTTTCTGAGCAGGAGCGTCGTTTGCGACGAAGCAATCTCGCGGCAGCCCTCTCGCCCAACACGGGTGGAGATTGCTTCGCAAAAACCGCTCGCAAAGACAAGCTGGGCTGAACACTTACGTCTATTGATCGAAAGGGTGCGGGATGGCGGTTGCGCGTGCTGTGCCGGGAATCGAGAACCTGCTAAAACGTGAACGGCGGTTGCTGCGCGGCAAGCGTATCGGCCTGGTCACCAATCCAACCGGCGTCCTGCCCGATCTGACCACGACGGCCGACGCGCTTGCAGCGCTGCCGGGCGCGCGGCTGGCGGCGCTGTTCGGGCCGGAGCACGGCATCCGCGGCGACGTGCAGGACGCACTGGCGGTCGGTTCAGGCGTGGACGCGCATACCGGCATACCGGTGCACAGCCTGTATGGCGACCACCGCAAGCCGACGCCCGCCATGCTCAAGGGACTCGACCTGCTGCTGTTCGACGTGCAGGACATCGGCTGCCGCTATTACACTTACCTGAACACGCTCGGCTATGTCATGGAAGCGGCTGCCGAAGCTGGCATTCAAGTGGTTGTGCTCGACCGGCCGAACCCGCTCGGCGGGCGTGTCATCGAGGGTCCGGTGCTGGAGCCGGCCATCCGTTCATTCGTGGGGCGCTACCCGGTGCCGGTTCGCTACGGGCTGACGATTGGCGAGATGGCGCGCTTCATCAACGCCGAGTGCGGCATCGGGTGCCGCTTGCGCGTGGTGGTTGTGGACGGGTGGACGCGCGGCCAGTGGTTCGACCGTACCGGCCTGCCGTGGGTGCCGACTTCGCCGAACGTGCCGACCTTCGCGACGACGATCGTCTACCCCGGCACGTGCCTGTTCGAGGGGACGAATGTCAGCGAGGGGCGCGGCACCACCAAGCCGTTCGAGCTGATCGGCGCGCCGTGGCTCGACGCGCACGCGCTCGCCGCCGATCTGAATAAGCGCGCCCTGCCTGGGGCGCGCTTCCGCGCGGCATCGTTCGTACCGACGTTTGGTAAGTTCGTCGGCGTCGCGTGTCATGGCGTGCAGGTGCACGTGACCGACCGCGCACGTCTGCGCGCGTTCACGGTCGGCCTGCACATGGTCGACGCATGCCGTCGCCAGAATCCCGGCGCGTTTGAGTTTCTGGCATCTTCGTGGGAGGGGCCGGAGCCTCACTTCGATCTGTTGACTGGCATGCCACGACTGCGCCAGTTGCTCGCCGCGGACGCGCCAATGGCCGAGGTTACGGCGGCGTGGCAAGCGCCCGGCAGCGCGCCGGCACGGATCGCGCGCGACTACCGGCGACGAGCGCGGGAGTTCTGGCTGTACGACTAGCGGACCTATTAGGGAGAATCACCCATGAAACGTTCCAATTGGGTGGTTTGCGAAATGACCTGTCACCGTTCCGAACGGGCTGCACGCAGGTTCTCGAACATGTCGCAGTCACGTCGGACAAGCTGTGCGGCCCGTCGTGTAGAGGCAGGTCTTTGACCTGCCCATCGGACAGGCCAAAGGCCTGTCCCTACATGCGGCGAGTACCTTTCCTTGCTTTGTGGAATTTCAATATACCCACGGGATCAGCTTCTTCACGCGCTGGCGATAGGCAGGGTAGTCCGGGTACTTCTCGGCCAGCCAGCGTTCTTCCAGTCGCGACTTCATATCAAAGAAGACGAAGAGCAACACAGCCGCCGCCAGTGTCAATAGGCCGGTGTTCCATAGTGCCCAACCGACCGCGGCGATGATCAGTCCCGCGTAGATCGGGTGCCGCACGAGCGCATAGGCGCCGGACGTGACCAGTTGCCCGCGCTCGAGCGGCCGGGGAAACGCCGTCAAGCTCTCGCCCAGGTGCAGGAGGCCCGCGATGCCGAGCGCGCCGCCTGCGACCATCAGCGCAAAGCCGGGCCAGGCCAGCCACGACGGCAGGTATGCCTGCTCCACCAACGGCGCCAGCCCGACCAGCGCCATCGCAATGAATTGCAGCGCCACCCATCCCTCGCCACGTTTGCCCATGCGTTCTTGCCTTTCGGATTATTGTTGCGCCGGTCGCTTGTGTCCCGCCACCCAGTGCGGGTCATCGCGATCGTGGAACCACCAGTGGTCGCTCGGTGTTGAGAGAATCTCTTCGGCTAGCGTGCGGCCGGCATCGGTCTGCAGCCGGGCCAGCAACGGGCCGATCCAGTTGTCGGCACGCGGATTGCCCAGATCGGCCTCTTCTTTGAGGACGAGCAGCAACTCCAGTTGATCGGCGTCGCGCGCCAGCCGTGCTTCCAGCGTCTCGCGCGCCTCGAATTCGCGCACGCGCGCGACGATCTGATCGCCGTAGGGCCATGCCTGCTCGCCGTCGCGCAGAACGCCTTCCAGATCTTCGTGAACATAGCGGCGCGCCACGTAGTTCTGGTCGCCGGTGCGTGCTTCGGGCAGGTCGTGGAACATCACGAGGTGCAACAGCTTCAACTCGTCCACCAACTCGGCGCTCATGCGCGCCAGCAGGAACGCGACATGCAGCATGCGGTGGCTGTGCTCGGCGACCGACTGCCGAGCCGAGCCGAGAAATTGAAAACCGGTGCGTGGGGTGCGGTTGAGCATCCCGACTTCATGCAAGTAGTCCGCGGAGTGGGTCATTGTCAATTACGTGTCCTCGCAGGTCGGCGCACGGCCGGCATTCTTGATTATCAGGTGCATCCGGCGGGGCCAGCCGACGTGAAGTTACAAGCCCAGCACCAGATGTCGCCGGAGGCATCCACGCCGGCGGGGCCGCTGCAGTTCGGGCAGGCGACGAGCAGTTGGCCCCAACGGGTGAAGCCGCGCGAGGGCAGCGTGCCCGCGCGCGTCGTGACCGGCTCGGTAGCGCTAACGGGTTGGACTGCACGGCGCTTGGATTGGGTACTTGCCATCGGATGCGATAGTCTCACTTTCTGTTTTCGAGTATACTGTTCTGCAAGCTGCGGTCAAGCGGGTTGAGAGCCGCGCAGCAATTCTCATTTTGGAGTCGGCTGCCAATATGCCCCCTCATCCCCTGCCCCTTCTCC
>JACRMK010000102.1 GCA_016235055.1 Chloroflexota bacterium
GGTGCGCGGCGGCTGCGCCGCCGCGCACCTCCCCATTAGCTTTTCCCCTTCTCCCCGCGCGCGCGGGGAGAAGGGGCCAGGGGATGAGGGGCATACTGGCGACCGACTCCAAAATGAGAATTGCTGGCATCTGCCCGGGCATTTCCAGGATCGAAAGGCCCCTTCCCTAACCCTCTCCCGCAACCGGGTTCGACCCCGTCTGCGACTCGCCCCGCGTGATTGGCGGGGGTGGGCGGTGCGGCCGGCTCACTCACTGGCGGCGCAGGAGAGGGGATTGGCCCTTTCACTCGCGTACGCACGGTGCGCGCGGGGGTCGGCAGACCGTATGGCGAGCGCTGTTGTAAGGTCGTTTGTCACGTCATACCGCTGGCGACTGACCCGTTACCGGGCCTTCCGCATACCGCATAATGAGCAACATGGCGATTCACGAAACGATGCCGGCGGCGCAGCCATCTTTCGCGGCGCGCGCCCTGCACATGCCCGCGCTCTACAAGATCCTGATTGCGAACTCGCTGATCATTGCGATCGGCGCGGTGGCCGGCACGGTCATCACCGTCCTGCACGTGCAAATGTTCCCGGATGACGTGCACTACGAGTTGATCGCCATCTTTGCGGCGGCCGGATTGCTGATCAGCTTCGCCGCCAATTACTTCACGGTCAAGATCGCGCTGCAGCCGCTCGACCGGCTGCAGGCGGCGGTGGACCAGGTGCGGCGCGGCACGCGCGCGGTGACCGTCAGCACCGGACCGGTCAGCGACGAGCGCTTCGACCAACTGGCCGGTACATTCAACCAGATGATCTCCGCGCTGGAGGCGGACGCCCGGCAGATGCGCCGGCTCTCGGCGGCGATCCTGCGGGCACAGGAAGACGAGCGCCAGCGCGTGGCGCGCGAACTGCACGACGAGACGGCGCAGGCGCTGACGTCCCTGCTGGTGCGGCTGCGCCTGCTGGAACGGGCGGCCGACCCGGCGGAGGCGCAGGCGCACCTGCAGGAACTGCGGCAGTTGACGGCGCAGGCGCTGGACGAGGTGCGGCGCGTGGCGTTGGAACTGCGTCCGAAGATCCTGGACGACCTGGGGCTGGGGGCCGCGCTGGCCTGGCGAGTGGACGAACTGAACGCGCTGCACGGCGCGCGGGCGACCCTGCAGATCAGCGGATCGGAGGCGCGCCTGCCCCGCGAGGTGGAACTGGTCTTCTACCGCGTGGCGCAGGAAGGGCTGACCAATGCGGTGCGGCACGCGCAGGCGAACCAGATCAAGCTGGCGCTGAAGCGCGAGGGCGGCCGGCTATCGCTGGTCGTGGAGGATAACGGGCGCGGTTTCGACGTCGGCGCGATGCTGGCACAGCCGGGGCGCGGGCTCGGCCTGCTCGGCATGAAGGAACGGCTGGCGCTGATCGGCGGCGAGATGACGATCGAGTCGCGGCCGGGCGGTGGCACACGCCTGATGGCAAGCACGCCGCTGACGCCCGCCCCGATCGTGGGAGGGGGCGCGGCATGAAGAAGATCCGGGTGCTGCTGACCGACGATCATCCGGTGGTGCGCGTGGGATTGCGCGCGCTGCTGAACGGCGAGCCGGACATGGAAGTGGTCGGCGAGGCGAGCAACGGGGCACAGGCGGTGACGCTGTGCGCGGAGCTGCAGCCCGACGTGGCCGTGATGGACATCTCGATGCCGGAGATGGACGGGCTGGAGGCGACACGGCGCATCAAGGCCAAAGGCGGGCACCCGCAGGTGCTGATCCTGACGGTGCACGCGCACGAGCGCTACCTGTTCCCGGTGCTGCGCGCCGGCGCGGCGGGTTACGTGCTGAAGTCGACGGTGGACACCGAACTGGTCGAGGCGATCCGCACGGTGGCACAGGGCGGCGCGTTCCTGTACCCGGCGGCGATGCGGTTGGTGCTGGAAGACTATATGGCGCGGCTGCGCGACGGCGCGGGCGCCGACGACTACGAGAAGCTGAGCGACCGCGAGCGCGAAGTGCTCAAGTTGATCGCGCTCGGCTTCACGGCCAGCGAGACGGCGGAGAAGCTGGTGCTGGGCACGAAGAGCGTAGAGACGTACCGCGCGCGCATCATGCAGAAGCTGAACCTGGACAGCCGCGCGGCGCTGGTGCAGTACGCGCTCTCGCACGGCCTATTGAGCGACGAGCCGGGCGCGGAGGAGGCTTGAAGAACTACTAATCGTGCTCCTCTGATCGAAGTAACTCCTCGACCTGTTTGGCAAGCAGCGGAACCTCATGGGACACTGCATCCCATACGATCTCGTAATCAATGCCGAAGTAATGATGAATCAACAGGTCGCGCATGCCGGCAATCGCACGCCACGGGATGGAAGGATGGGCGCGGCGATATTCTTCAGGAATCTGCTTGACCGCTTCCCCCATCACCTCAAGACTGCGCACAAACGCTCGCCGCCGAGTTTCATCGTGCAGGAACTGCGGCTTGCTCAAATCGCGACTCGCCGCCGCCAGATAGAGCGCCTCGTCCCGAATATGTCGCACGTAATCAAGCGGCGAGCGGGACATACTCCACCTCGGCAGTAATTCGCGGGCCAATGTACGGGCTGAGCGATTCCGGAGTGACTAATTCTACCGGACGCCCCAGCAAATCCTGCAGGTCGAACCATAGCTGCATGAAATTGGTGAACGTCTTGCGATCCGGCTCGAATTCGACAAGCAGATCGACGTCGCTGTCGTCACGCGGCTCACCGCGCGCAAACGACCCGAACAGGCCGATGCGTTTCACGCCGGCGCTGCGGAGTTGCGCCTGATGCGCCGTAAGGAGAGCCAGAACGCTCGATTTAGTCTGTGTCCGCATAGGAACTTGATGCCCCCATACCCCCTAGAAGAGAGTTGTCCGCCTGTATATTACCACAGCCGCGCGGCGCTGGTGCAGTACGCGCTCTCACACGGACTACTGAGCGACGAGCCCGGCGCGGAGGGCATGGCGCGGTAATAGGGCCGGACGGATGCTCGGCCTGCATCGTCACTCGCGCAACTCACAGCGCGTGGCGTACCCAGCCGTCCCGACCCACAATGCACCGTCTGGCGCAATTGAAAGCGCCCGGATGAAATCCTGGCTCTCACCAGCGAGTGCCGATGTGGGCAGGCCATCGCGCGAATCGTAGCGCACCCACTGTCTTTCCTCATTCACGCCCACCCCGGTCACATGATACAACTGCGGCGGGGACGCTTCGGTGCCAATCCAGAGCGAGCCATCGCCCGCTACCGCCACCGCTTTCGCAAAACTGCCTACGGACGTTGCGGGGAAGAAGATGTTGGTCCACCGGTCGGCATGGGGTTTGTAATGCAGGACGCCACCCATGCTGCCGATCCAGAGATCGCCCGCGCGATCGACTTTGATGTCATCAATCGTGTCGACTTTGGGATGTCGCTCACCGGTGGGGTTCTGGGTGTAGATGCGCCACGTTGGAGTCAGCCCCGGCATCAACCGCGAGATGCCTTTGCCGACCGAGGGAAACCAGACCGAGCCATCCGAGGTAATCGCCACGTTGGTTGTAAAATCGTAGGCCAGCCCGTCGCGCGATGTAAAGTTCTGCCAGCGATTCTGTGCGGGCATATACTGCGATACGCCGGCACGGGTAGAGAACCAGAGCGAGCCGTCTGTCGCTTGCGCCACTTTCCGCACATTGTCGTTGACCAACCCGTTTGCGGTCGTTAACGACAGCCACGCCTTGCCGTCGAACCGGGACGCGCCGGTTGTCGTCGCGAACCAGACCGCGCCATCGGTGGTTATGGTGATGCGGCGCACTTCGTTTCCAGCCAGCCCGTCGGATTGTGAATAGGTGAGCCACCGTTTCTGTTCGGGCACATACTGTGCCGCCCCTTTCCCGAACAGCGCGGCCCATACCGAGCCATCCGGCCCGACCTGCACATCCAACAGGAATTGATCTTCATCGGCATCGAGCAACTTGTGGGATGTGCATGTCAGAGCCGCTTGCTTCGCCGGCGTGACGCCAGAGCCGGGCAAGGACGCAAAACCGAAAGCAAGAGCGTCGCGGAAACCGGGGCCGTTTGACGTTTGCCTAGCCGGCGTGGTCAATCGATAACCGACCGGCACTTCGGGATACACTTCGAATGAGCGGCTAGGACAACCGGGCATGAACTCAGACAGTCGCGTCTCGCCCTTGGAATCAGTGGCGAATGGCCCTCGCTGATAGTCGGAGGGTGAACCGACACTGTTAAAGAAGATTTTCACGTCCGACAAAGGCAATTCGCCGCTATCGATGACGCCGTTTTCATTAACATCTTCCCATGCGCTAACTTGAGAGCCCCAGCCGCAATCGGCACCACCACAGCCCGCGCCTGCAACAAGGAGGCAGAGTATTGCCGAAACACGTACAATATCGAATAGTCGCTGTCGAGTCACAAGCAAGATTGGCTGCCTCAAGTTTCTCGTAATCATTTGGCGCCGCATGGCAGAAGCCTCATCTGACGAATAAAGAGTAAGTTCCAAACGTATGTTAGCACAATTTCAGTCCTGAATACATCAGAGCCCACTCCCTGTCAGGGCCATTCAAGAGTCATAGTGCATCGCCATAATCCGACAAGCCACACGCTGAGCCTGGCGGTGACAGGTTCAGCGTGCGCCCATTTCCGTGCCCTTCGACAGGCTCAGGGCACGCCCACTCAGTTTGTCAAGCGACTTTTGAATCGCCCTGACCCCCCGCTGTCAGGCTTTTTCCCCTCCCAACTGACGTATTTCCCCTGATACCCGTCGCCGCGCGGTCGTGGTAGGCTGTTGCAGGATGCTGAAATGAATGCCACTTGCGCGGCCGTTGTGCCTCTTCGCCTGGTCGTCGCGGCGCCGGATGCCGAGACGCACAACCTGATGGACTCGCTCTTGCAGGCGTGCCTGCAACTGGTGCCGATCCAGGTCGAAGCGAGCCGCGCCGGGTCGCGGCACGATCTGATGCGGCGCGCGCGCGCGAACGTGGACGATCTCGTCCTGCTCGACTGGACGCTGGCGGAGGCGGAGACGCCGGACGCCGTACGCGAACTGCTGGACACCAACCCGCGTCTGCGCGTGATCGTGCTGCTGCCGTTGAAGCTGCGCCAGTACCGCCATGCGCTGTGGGAGGCGGGCGTGTGCAGCAGCATCCCGACCGAGAACCTCGACGCGGAATGGCTGTCCAGCGCGCTCTGCCTGATGTCGCGGGCGATGGAGCGCGAGCGGCGCGTAATCGCGTCCATGGCAACCGGCAACTAGTCGCTGACAACTAGAGACTACTTTATGAGTGACCAACCCAAGATTACACGTCGGCAGTTCATGCAGTCGTCGCTGTTCACGCTGGGCTGGCTGGCGCTGGCGAAACAGGGCATCGCGCCGGCGCTGAACGGCGTGCGCGGCCTGGCGGCGAAGCTGCCATGGCACAAGAGCGGCGCGGTCAAGACGACCTACAACTACTGCGACATCTGCCCATGGCGCTGCGGCATCATCGTCAAGAGCGTGAACGGCCGCGTAGTCAAGATCGACGGCAATCCGGCCGACCCGAAGAGCCGCGGCATGCTGTGCGCGCGCGGGCAAGGCGGCGTGTCGTACAACACCGATCCCGACCGCCTGACCACGCCGCTGATCCGCACCGGCGCGCGCGGCGAGGGCGCGTTCCGCCCGGCTTCGTGGGACGAGGCGCTGAACTATACGGCCCAGCAGATGCTGAAGATCAAAGACAAGTACGGGCCGGAGTCGATCGCATTCATGGGCCACACCTCCGGCGACTTCTGGTTCACGGACTACCTGGCGCAGGCGTGGGGTTCGCCGAACAACGCCAAACCGTCAGTGACGCTCTGCACCGCGCCGCGCGAGGAAGCGTCGACGATCACCTACGGGCGCACGATGGGCAACCATGAGCCGGTCGACTGGGACCAGGCAAAGTGCATCGTGCTGATCGGCACGCACATCGGCGAGGACGCGCGCAACACGATGATGCAAGACTTCGCGAACGCGAACGCGCGCGGCGCGCACATCATCGTGGTCGACCCGCGCTTCTCGTCGGCGGCGATGAAGGCCGACGACTGGCTGCCGGTCAAGCCGGGCGCCGACACCGCGCTGCTGTTGGCCTGGGCGAATGTGCTGATCGCGGAGAAGCTGTACGACGCCGAGTACGTGGCGAAGTGGACGGTCGGCTTCGAGCAACTGGCGGCGCACGTCAAGCCATTCACGCCGGAGTGGGCTGCGCCGCTCACCGACCTGCCCGCCGAGCGCATCCGCGCCTCGGCGCGCGCGATGGGTCAGAACCGCCCGCAGTCGGTCATCGTGCCGGGGCGGCACGTCGTCTGGTACGGCAACGACACGCAGCGCATGCGCGCGGTCTACATCGTCAATGCGTTGCTCGGCGCGGTCGGGCGGCCGGGCGGCCTTTACTTCAACAAGAGCCCGTTTATTGACGAGATCCCGCACCCGCCGTGGCAAGCTGCCGGCGGCGCGGGTGGCTGAAGTAGCACACCAGGCGAGGAGGCAGGTCTGCCTCCCGGACCCAGCGGCAAAACGCGCGCCGACGGCGTGCGCGAGAAGTTCCTGCGCGGCGGCACCGCCATGCAGGAGCTGCTCGAACCGATGATCAGCGGCAAGCCGTACCCGATCAAAGGGCTCGTGGCGTACGGCACGAACCTGATGCACACGCTGCCGAACCCGGCGCGCACGCGCGAGGCGCTCAAGCACCTCGACTTCTGCCTGGCGGTGGATATCCTGCCGCAGGACCACATCGCGTGGGCCGACGTCGTCTTCCCCGAGGCGACGTACCTCGAGCGCTACGACGAGCTCTGGGCATGCGGGCACAAGACGCCGTACATCGCGTTGCGTGAGCCGGCCGTCGAGCCGCCCGGCCAGGCGAAGCCGGCGTGGTGGATGGTGCGCGAACTCGGCATCCGGCTTGGGCTGGAAGAGTATTTCGCGTGGAAGACGGCCGAGGAGTACCTGAACACGCGTCTCAACTCGCTCGGCTTGAGCGTGCAGAAACTGCACGACCAGGGCGGCGTGGCCATTCAGAAGGGCAAGCCGTACCTTGCCGACTTCGAGGCAGAGAAAGCGACGCCATTCGCCACCGCCAGCGGCAAGATCGAGCTGTACTCTGACGCACTGGCAAAGGCCGGGCACGACCCGCTGCCGAAGTACGAGCCGGTCGCCGAGCCGCCCGCCGGCATGTTCCGCCTGCTGTACGGCCGCAGCCCGGTGCACACGTTCAGCCGCACGCAGAATACGCCGCACCTGAACGAATTGTACCCGGAGAACGAGGTCTGGATCAGCACGACCGCGGCCGAAAAGCTCAACCTGAAGGACGGCGACTACGTGCGGTTGACAAACCAGAACGACGTCACCAGCAATCGAGTGCGCGTCAAGATCACACAGCGCATCCGCCCGGACTCGGTGTATATGGTGCACGGCTTCGGGCACAACACGCCCGGCATGAAGCTGGCGCATGGGCGCGGCGCCAGCGACGCCGCACTTCAGACACGCTACGTGCTTGACCCGATCTCGGGCGGCGCCGGCATGCGCGTGAATTTCGTGCGGCTGGTCAGGGAGGAGGCGACGCCATGAGCCGCTACGCCCTGTCCATTGATCTGGAGCGTTGCATCGGCTGCCAGGCGTGCGTGGTGGCCTGCAAGACGGGCAACGAGCGCCCGCTTGGCGGGAACTACATCCAGATCCGCGACGTGGTGCGCGGAACGTTCCCCAACCTGACCGGAACATTCGTGCACCAGCGCTGCTTCCACTGTTTTGATGCGGCGTGCGTGAACGTCTGTCCGACCGGCGCCCTGTACAAGCAGGACGGCATGACCGCTGTGGACGCCGACAAGTGCAGCGCCTGCGGCTACTGTGTGGACGCCTGCCCGTTCGACGTGCCGCACGTCGTGGACAACCGCGTCTCCAAATGCACGGCCTGCCTCGACCTCGTCAAAGACGGGCTGCCGCCGTGGTGCGTGCAGACCTGCCCCAGTCAGGCGATCAAGTTTGGCGAACGCGAGAAGCTGCTGGCCGACGCGCACGCGCGTGTGGCGGCGATCAAGCCCAAGCGGCCCAACGCGCAAGTTTACGGCGAGGAGCCGTTCGGCGGCCTGGGCATGATCCTGATCCTGCCGGATGCGCCCGCCGCGCTCGGCCTGCCGGAGAACCCACAGCCGTCACTGGCGCTCGGCGCATGGCAGAACGTGGTGCAGCCGGTCAGCATCGGCGCGCTCGGCGCCGCCATCGGCGTAACGGCGCTGTCGTTCATCGTCGCCCGGCGCGAGCACAACCGCGAGGAGGCACTACTGAAAGCTGAAGAGGAGGCGCCGCATGAGCACCCGGACCATGCGTAAGGTGATGCGCTACCGCCCGGTTCAGCGAAAGCTGCACTGGGTGGGCGCCAGCGGATTCCTGATGCTGCTGCTGACCGGGCTGGTGTTGCTGTGGTCGCCGCTGTCATTCCTGGCCGCCGGAGGCATCTCGCGGCAACTGCACCTGATCGGCGCCGTGCTGTTTGTGACGTGGCCCTTCCTGTATGCGATTTTTGACGGCAGGGAGTTCAAGGAACTGATCGTCGAGTCGTTCAGCTATGACCGCGATGACTGGAATTGGCTCACGCACGCGCTCGGTTATTTCTTCGGGCATGTGCGGCAGATGCCGCCGCAAGGGCGGCTGAATGCCGGGCAAAAGGCGCATCACGCCGGCACGATCCTGGGTTATCTAAGCGTGGCGGTGTCCGGCGTGGCGTTGTGGTATTTCAAGGGGCGGCTGGGAGCGGACATGCTCGCGCTGATTGCGATCGTGCACGACCTCTCCATGCTGGCGCTGACCATCCTGCTGGTTGGCCATCTGTACTTCACGTTTGTGTACGATGCGCTGTCGGCCATGACGAATGGCTATATCTCGGAATCGTCGGCGCAGCTTGAACACGCCAAGTGGCTGGCAACACTGCCGCGACAGGCGCCGTGGGTTGTGGGCGCACCCGCGGAGACGGACGACAACAAGACCAAAGAGTGAACAGAACGGCGCTTGCTTCGCGCCCCGTATTCAGTCCGCACCAGGGTGCGACGGATAGACGCCTTGAATAACACAGGGATCGAATCTCTACTCAACCTTAAGGAGGTTGTCTGTGAAGAGTAACACCCGTATTGTGATGCTGATCAGCTTGCTCCTCTTGCTGGGCGGACTGCTGTCTGCCTGCGGCGCCGCCGCAACGCCCGCCCCAACCCCGGTACCCCCGGCGCCAACGGCCACCCCCATGCCGCCAGCGCCTACGGCTGTGCCCCCGAAACCGACCACGCCGCCCGCCGCTGCGCTCGACCTGAACGCCGTGCTGGCCAAGTATATCGGCAACATACCCGACGGCTTTGGAACCATCGCACCCGCTGCGCTCAAAGACCAGATGGCGGCCGCCAAGCCGTTCCTGCTTGACGTGCGCGAGGCGTCGGAAGTTGCGGCCAACGGGTACATTGATGGCGGCGTCCTGATCCCCATCCGCACGCTGACCAAGAACCTGGATAAATTGCCGGCGAAGGATCAGGCGATCGTGATCTATTGCGCGAGCGGGCATCGCGGCTCGCTGGCGATGGAAACACTGCAGCTGCTCGGCTACACGAACGTCAAGAGTCTCGCCAGCGGTTTGAATGCGTGGAAAGCAGCGAACCTGCCCGTGGCGACCGGGACCGAGCCGGCTCCGACCGCTATGGGGAAGACGCCCGAAGTGGACGCCGCGCTGCTCGCCGCGCTGGACAAGTATCTGAGCGGCCTGCCCGACGGCTTCAGCACCGTTGCTCCGGCGGCGCTGAAGGACCAACTGGCCGCGACGAAGATCACGCTGATTGACGTGCGCGAAGCGTCGGAACTGACGACCAACGGCACGATCGAAGGCGCCGTCAACGTGCCGATCCGCACACTGGCCAAGAGCCTGGACAAGCTGCCAACGGACAAGAGCGCGCCGATCGTGATCTACTGCGCCATCGGACACCGCGGCGGCATGGCGATGATGGCCCTGCAATTGATGGGCTACACGAACGTGAAGAGCCTCTCCGGCGGCTTCAACGCCTGGAAGGGCGCGAACCTGCCGGTGAAGACGATGTGAAGCAGTAACACCAGTCACACCTCCCCTGCGATGCGGGGGAGGCCGCCCTCTTCCCTCCTTGAGCGCCCCGCGCCGTCGCAAGATGGCGCGGGGTCTCTGTTCCTGCGCGGAACCCTACTTGAAGTGGTTCCAGCCGCGCGCATGCAGGGGGATCATGCGTCCGTTGCCGCGGATGAAGGTGCGCGCTTCCTGGACGGGGATGATGTCGCCGATGACGGTCAGCGGCGTGCCGGTCTGCGACTGCACCAGCTCGATCAGGCGCGGCGCGTCCGCGCGCGGCGCGACGACCAGCAGTTCGTAGTCCTCGCCGCCGTGCAGGGCCGGGTCGAGCGGATCGCGCCCGACGGCGAACGCGACCTCGACCGTCTCGCTGGCGATCGGCAGCGGCTCCGCGAAGAGGCGCACGCTGACGCGGCTCTCGTCGCAGATGTGGCCCAGGTCGGCGGCCAACCCGTCGGACACGTCGATCATGGCATGAGCCAGCCCGCTCTGCGCGATCAGGCGGCCCTCGCGCACGCGCGGCGTCGGCGTCTGCGCAGCGCGCAGGCAGAAATCGCGTGCGGCCGGCTGCACCGGTACGTCGCGGCTGGTCGCCAGCAGGTCGGTGCCGCAGCAGGCCGCGCCGAGGTTGCCGGTCACCAGCACGACGTCGTCCTCGCGCGCGCCGGAACGGCCGACGATCTGCTGCGGATCGCACTCGCCGAGCAGGGTAACGTCGATGACGATTTCGGTCGCGCCGGAGAGGTTGCCGCCGACGATGTGCGCGTCAAACTGCGATGCCTCGTCGACCATGCCGCGATACAATTCATCCACGAACTCGACGTCGAGGTCGTTGGGCAGGCCGAGCGAAACGAGCGCGTAGCGCGGCGCGCCGCCCATCGCGGCGATGTCGCTCAGGTTGACGGCCAGCGCCTTGCGCCCGATCTGGTACGGCGTCGACCACTCGCGACGGAAGTGGCGCCCTTCGACCTGCGCGTCGCAGGTCGCCAGCAGGTAGGCGCCGGCGGACGGACGCATGACGGCGGTGTCGTCGCCCAGCCCGGTGACGACGCCGGCCGGCGCGGGCGGCAACTTCGCACGGATGCGCTCGATCAGTTTGAATTCGCCAATATCGGAGATCTTCATGGAGGCGAGTATAGCATGAAGCGAACACAAAATCCCAACTCCCAAGCCGGAGTTATCCGCGAATAACGCGAATCGGCGCGAATGGCAAGCGGGGCCATCGCATAGCCGGCAAGAATTATTGGCGTCAATTCGCGTTATTCGCGGATAACGACGTTTGTTTTCGATTCGTGAGGATTCGTGTTATTCGCGGATTGTGATTTTATGTCGGCCGTGGCACAATCGCTGGCATGAATATCGACGCAACTGTATGGACCGCGCTGCTGAGCGGCGACGACGCGCGGATCAGTGCGACCGTGGCGCAGATTGCGCCGGGGAGCGCCGAAGCGGTCGCGCTGGCTGCGCGGCTGGCCGGCCTGTTGGAGGGCGCGGAGCCGCTGGCGCTGCGCATTGCGGCCGGGCGCGCACTGGCGTGGCTCGGCGATCCGCGCGACCTCGATGCGCTGATTGAAGTGCCGGCCGGCCCGTTCATCGCCGGCGACCCGGGCGAGATGCACACGATCGCCGCTGCATACCGCATCGGCCGCTACCCGGTCACCAATTTGCAGTACGCGCGCTTCGTCGCCGCGACCGGCCGTCCGGCGCCGGTACACTGGGACGCAGCGACCGGCCGCTTCGCGCCCGGCATCGCCAATCACCCGGTCGTGTTCGTGTCGTGGCATGACGCGCAGGCCTACTGCGCCTGGCGCACGGCGCAGACCGGTATCCGACACCGCCTGCCGGGCGAGGGCGAATGGGAGCGCGCCGCGCGCGGCACCGATGGCCGCGCCTATCCGTGGGGCGACGTGTTCGACCCGGCACGCGCCAACGTCCACGAATGCGGGTTGCGCAGCACAACGCCGGTCGGCGCATTCGCGGGCGGCGCGAGCGACTGCGGCGCGCTGGACATGGCCGGCAACGTGTGGGAATGGACGGATGCGCAGAACGAGCGCGCCAATGACTCGCTGCGCGGCGGCTCATGGATGCAATACGGCATGTTCGCGCGGTGCGCCTTCCGGCACGCCGAGCCACGGCATGCGGTGCTGAACGACAGCGGGTTTCGCGTCGTCACCGGCTAACCGGCAATAGAAAAGCCCCGCGCTTGTACAGTCAAGCACGGGGCCTGTTTATCGGCGGAGCCGCATCAATCCGCTGCAGCAATGCGTGCCACGTCGACCCTGCATGGGGGGCGGGTCCGGATACAAAGCCCAGCCCCGAGCAACTTATCCTGCATCAGCCTGTTTCGGATAGCTTACTCACCTGTGGCTTTCGCCCAGATACCCTGAACCGGTTTGCCGTTGCCTCTGACCCAGTGTGTCCGCTGGGGGTCAAATTGGACGGTTTGCGAGCTTCTGGTTGCCTAACCCTTCTGCTCGTTCACGGTTTCGCTTGCCAACGTCTCGGAAGGTCCCCCGTTGGCCGGTTTCGGGTTTGCGTTCAACTATCGTCCCCAGGCATGACCTGCTGCGTTGTCTCGGGGCTGATATCAATATACACCTAACCGGGTTTAGTGTCATCGGCCAACCGGGTAGTCTCTGCCGGCGGGTTTGCGCCGGTCGATTTGTCCCGCATGAGAAGGGACAATTGCCACATTACAAACGGTCGATGCCACTGCTAGAATGGGTGTGCCCTGTCAGGTAGACACGGCTGCGATTCGAGATCGGAGCGTACGGGCATGCGCGTGCTGGTGGTCGACGATCATCCGCTGGTTCGCGACGGGTTGGCATCGCTGCTGAAGTTGCGCGGCTATGATGTGGCCGGCGCAGCGGCCAACGGTGTGCAGGCCGTCGAGTTGGCGCGCGCGCTGCGGCCGGACCTGATCCTGATGGATATCGCCATGCCGGAGATGGACGGCCTGCAGGCCACACGCCTGATCACCGCCGAAAATCCCGAAGCCCGCGTGGTCATGCTGACCGTATCCGACAACGACGACGCGCTTTTCGAGGCGATCAAGGCCGGCGCACGCGGCTACGTGCTGAAGAGCACGGAGACCGAATCGTTCTTTCAGATGCTGACCGGCGTCGCGCGCGGCGAGGAGCCGATCTCGGGCAGCCTTGCGCGCCGCATCCTGGGCGAGTTCGCAACCAACCGCCGCGATGGGCGGGCGCAGCGCGACGACGAGCCGCTGACCGCGCGCGAAATACTGGTGCTCGAACATGTCGCCGAGGGACTGACCAACCGCGACATCGCCGAGCGGATGGCGTTGAGCGAAAACACGATCAAGTATTACCTGAAGAACATCTTGCAGAAACTGCACATGCACAACCGCGCGCAGGCGGCGGCATTTGCGGTGCAATCCGGCATCCTGCATCCGCGGCCGCCATAGACGGCGCGCCGCTGTGCATGCGCCGGGCGGCCAATGCCGGCCCCCGGCCGGAGCCATCTCATGGAGGGATGAACAATGAAGTCCAAATTGACGATGATTGGGCTGGCCGTGATGGCCGTGGTGTGGCTGGCGGGCGCATCCGCCGGCGTGGCGCGCGCCGCCGACAACGGCAGTCTCAAGTCGCTCACGGTCATGGTCTGGCCGGAGTACGACGACCCCCGCGTGCTGGTGCTGTACGAAGGCGAGTTCACCGACGCGACCGCTTTCCCCCGCGATGTGTACTTCTACGTGCCGGCCGGCGCAGCGAACCTGGCCACCGCCTATGCCGATGACAAAGGCGACTTGATCAACACCGATCCAGCCACGCTGGACGCCCCCGTCGATGGCTTCGCGCGCGTAAACGTGAAACTGCCCCGGAGCCGCTTTCACATCGAGTACTACTACGACCCGCTGCCGAAGACCACCGACAAGAAGTTTGACTTCGCGTACAAAGCCGCGCAGCCGACTGGCGCGGTGAACCTGCAGATCCAGCAGCCGCTCAAGGCCGAGAACTTCACGACCGAGCCGGCGGCCGCCAGCCAGGCCGCCTCAAACCACGGCTTCAAGAACCACAACTTCGCTTTTCCATCGATGACGGCCGAGCAGACGTTCAAGGTGAGCGTGCAATACACCAAGACGGACCCGAAGCCGTCCATCGAAAACGTGGCGCAGACGCTGCCCGCCACCACCCCCGGCGCCCCGGCGCCGTCAGGCAGCGCAAGCAGCAGCGCCGATTGGACAACGTACCTGCCCGTGGCGCTTGGCGCGGCCGCACTGGCGCTGGCCGCGCTGGCGTTCTTCGCGTGGCGCTCGCGCCAGGGCGCCGCCCTGCAGCCGGCACACGCCGGACCGCGCCCGCGCCGCAAAGGACGCCCGGCCCCGGCCGCGTCGTACTTCTGCACGAAGTGCGGCAATGGGCTGGACGAGGACGACATGTACTGCCCGGCTTGCGGCACCAAGCGCCGCGCGTGACGCTGTTGATGCCTTCGCAAACGCCCGCGACCGCCGCGAGCGATCTCGAGCCGGTCTCGCCGCTGTCGCACCGCATCTACCTGCTCCAGCAGTTGCTACCGTTCCTGCTGCTGGTCGTGGTGATGATCTATGAGTTGACACGGCACCTGATCTTCCCGGACGAGGCCCACCCGTCGCTGCTGGCGGTGGAGCTGGTCGTCTTCGGAATCACCGGGCCGGCCGCGCTCTGGTTGACACTGAACTGGATTGGCCGCGAGATCAAGGCGCGCGAGGCGGCCGAGGGCGAGGCGGACACGCGCAGCCGAATGATGATGGAGATGCATCACCGCATCAAGAACAACCTGCAAACTGTGGCCGACCTGTTGACGCTGGAGATGGCGCGCACCGACGCCCGTCCGCCCACCGAAAGCCTGCGCGACTCGGTCGCGCGCATCAAGAGCATCGCAGCGGCGCACGAACTGCTGTCGCTGGAGTGGGTCGGCGCGGTGGAAGTGACCGAGCTGGCGCGCCGGGTGGGCGAGAGTGCGCGCAGCGCGATGACGCGGCCCGGTCAGTCGGCCACGCTCACAGTAGACGGCCCGGCGATCTACCTGCCCTCGAAGGCCGCCACGTCGTTCGCGCTGGTGATCAACGAACTGGTCAGCAATGCGATGGAGCACGGCCTGGCCGGGCGCGCTGATGGCCTGATCGAGATCTGGCTGGAGCAGGGCGCCGGCGCGCTGTCGGTGCAGGTGCGCGACAACGGCGCCGGCCTGCCGCCCGGTTTTGACCTGCGAGCGGGCACGGGACTGGGCCTGAAGATCGTGCGAAACCTGATTGAAAAAGACATGCGCGGCACAATCAGCATAACGGAAGACGGCGGCGCGTGCGTGGACTTCAGCATCCCGGTACTGGCCGACCTGCCGCGCGCCTGACGCGCGCAACTTTCTGGAGACGACGATGAATGCATTGCGCGTTTTGATTGCCGACGACGAAAGCCTGCACCTGATGAGCCTGCAGGCGCACCTGCAGGCGATGGGGCACAAGACGATCGCCGAGGCCGGCAACGGCCGCGAGGCGGTGGAATTGGCGCGCGAATTGAAGCCCGACCTGGCGATCCTGGACATCCGGATGCCGGAGATGGACGGCATCGAAGCGGCCCGGGCGATGATGGAAGAGCACCCGCTGCCGATCATCCTGCTCTCGGCGTACAGTGAGCGCGATCTGGCCGAGCGCGCCAGCGACGCGCACGTCTCGGCGTATCTGATGAAGCCGGTGTCCCAGAACGACCTGCTGCCGGCGATCGCGCTGGCGATGTCGCGCTTCCGCGAGTTCCAGATGCTGCACAAGGAAGTGGACGACCTGCGCGAGTCGCTGGAGACGCGCAAATTGGTGGAACGGGCCAAGGGCGTCCTGATGCGCCGGCTGAAGTTGAGCGAGGAAGAGGCGTTCAAGCGCCTGCAAAAGCGCAGCCAGGACGAGAACAAGAAGCTGGCCGAGATCGCGAAGGCGATCGTGACCGCGGACGAGATGCTGTAGATGCGCGAGCACTTTACGGACTGAGACGGTGCCCGGCTGAACGTGTCCGCATGGACGAGCATGGCGCGTCCATGAGACATTCGCTGCGTGAAGCCGGATAGATGCCCCGGTCGAGACGAAGCTGTATAGACCGGGGACATGGTTGACAGGTGTTCGGGGACATGGTTGACACTCACATACGGTATGATGACCCTCATTCAGGAGGTGTCACATGCCATGGACCGAGGTCTCCATCATGTCCCAACGCGAAGAGTTCGTCGCA